>NZ_JBSFGK010000014.1:0-124538 GCF_053596495.1 Kitasatospora sp. NPDC001683 | reverse complement strand
GGCAGAGCCGGCGCCTGCTGGAGGAGGTGGTCGGCGGCCCGGTCACCGGGTTCTGCTACCCGTACGGCGCCGTCGACCTGCCCGCCCCCGCCCCCCGGACGCCGTACGTCACTTCCAGTTGACGCCCTTGCCCAGGCTGTACGGCTCGCCCCAGTACTCGGCGCCGGCCACCTTGGTCGCCGAGGGCGCCAGCGCCAGCACGCAGGAGGCGATCGACTGGCCGTTGGTGAAGCCCTTCGGGAAGGAGGGATGCGGGCACTTGTCGAAGGTGCCGATCAGCATCACCTCGGCGGCCTCCCCGCCGTCCGGCAGCGTGCCCTTCATCTGGGTCAGGCTGGCGAAGGACAGGTCGGTGCTGCCGGTATTGGTGACCTTGAACCGGACGTAGTACGGCACCATGCCGGTGACCTTGTCGCCCAGCTTGAGCGGGGCGAGGTCGGCCGGGTCGCCCTTGTCGATCGAGGTGACCGCGAGCGAGACGGTGCCCTTGGTGCTGCCCGAGACGAACGGGATGGTGGCGGCCTCGCCGATCTTCAGCGTGCTCCCGGCCGCCGTGGTCGGACCGGCCTGGTCCGGGGCCCCTCCGGTGGCACCGCCCGTCGATCCGGCGCTGGAACCGCCGGTGGTGCCGCCGGTCGGCGCGGCCGCCGAGGCGGAGGCCGCCGGGGTGGTGGGCGCGGCGGACGGCGTGGCCGGCGCCTGGGTGGCCGGCGGGGTGCTCGCGCTGTCGGACGACGCGGCGTCGTCGTTGCAGGCGGTCATGGTGAGCGCGCCCACCACGGCCAGGCCGGCCAGGGCCGTGGCGCGACTGTTGAGGATGGTCTTCACGTGACGTCCCCCTCAATGCGGACGGCCGTGGCGGCCGTCCTCCTGAGGGACGTTCATAGCGCAGTGCCCAAGCCGTGTGCCACGACTTCGCTGCCGTCTTGACCGGGCCGTGACGAGTCCCACGCGGGTCCGTGACAAGGGATGCCGAGTCGTGATCACACGTGCCCGACCCCTTCGCCACCTGGGCCAGCTGGAACAACTAGGAAGCCCGCAGCATCAGTTCGGAGTAGGTCGTGACGGTGGTGAAGCCGAGCTGCCGGTAGAGGCCGATCGCCGCGGCGTTGTCCGTACGGACGTTGAGGCCCAGGTGGTCGGTGGTCTGGGCGAGGTGGCGGCACAGGGCGGTGACGCAGGAGCGGGCGAGGCCCCGGCCGCGGGCGTCGGGGTGGGTGACGACGTTGCCGAGCACGGCGACCCGGTGGGCGGGGGAGTGCACGTGCACCCCGGCGGCGGCCACCAGCCGGCCGCGCTCGTGGATGCCGACGTAGCCGCCACCCGCGAGCATCCGCCGGTCGAACCAGGACTCGGGGTAGGCCTCGGCCAGCAGGGTGCGCAGCCCGTCGAGGTCGGCGAGGGTCAACGGCTCGGGCCGGTGGGGGAGTTCGGTGGGCAGTTGGGCGGCGTCCGGGAGGATCATCCGCAGCAGCGGGGTGCGGCGCTCGGCGGCGTAGTCGGGTGCGAGGGCCCGCTCGGCGCCGTCCGGGAGCCCGGCGGTGAAGCGGCGCGGCAGGAACGGGCGCAGCGCGCCGAGCAGTTCCGCCAGGGCGGGTGCGGCGGCGGGCCGGGCGAAGGCGAGCAGGACGGGGGTGTCGCCGCCGCTGTAGAGCAGGGCGACCGGCCCGTGGTCGGGATCCGCCGTGTACCAGGCGGTGTTGGGCCAGAGGGCGTCGTCCAGGTCGCCGAGCTCGAACAGGTGCAGGGCCGGGTCGGTGCGGAACCGTTCGGCGAGCGCGGCGCGGTCGTGCAGGCTGATGAGGGGCACGCGCTCGAGGATAGGCCCGGACCGGTGCCCCCCGGAGTGTCAGACCTGGCCGAGGGTCAGCACGTAATCGTGGCGCGCGGCGGTAGGCAACCGATGAACGCCGGCGTTGATCGGCGGAGGAAGCGCACCACGGGCGGATCAGGTGAGGTGGTCGAACTCGCCGGCCTTGGCTCCGAGGAGGAAGGCGCGGAGCCTGCTGGTCGAGGTGGTCAAGATGAGGAAGGGGTCGTCTGACTCGCGGACATGGCGGAGATCGCGCTCGCTGCGAGCTAGCTCTACACAGTGGCTGCCATCGTCCGTGTCGCTGAACGACGACTTCTGCCAGCGGAGTTCGGACATCATGCGCCTTTCATTCCTGCAGTAGGTACAGAAGGTGTTGGATCAACCCCCAGGAGTCTCGTGAATCATCCTGCATCGACCTACCCCTGCTGATGGCGGGTAGGGCGATTTCACTCAGCTGCTCGAAGCGATCGCGGTAGCTGGCGATCGAAGTCTGATCGACGAGGTACTCGGCCTGAGTTGGCCCATCCAGGATGACTGTCGAGAGTGCAGGTGAGCCAGGAGCGCAGATCAGGAACGAATTCGCACGTGGGGGCTTCTTCGGGACCGTGAACGGCAGTACTTGGATGGTGACATTGGGGAGCTCTGAAATGGTGAGCAGGTGCTTCAACTGGGCTCGCATCACAGCTTTCCCGGGAAACTGCATGCGCAAGGCAGCCTCATGGATGACGAATCGGAACTGCCTCTGTCGCTCGTCGGTCAGGATGCGCTGACGCTCGGCGCGGAACTGAACTGCTGCCTCGATCGTCTGCTTCCGCTCGGGGTACGCGTCCTCGAACATCGCCTCGGTGTAGGCAGGCAGCTGTAGATAGCCGGGGATGTAGAAGGTTTCATAGTTGTCCAGGGCGGCTGCCCGGGCCTCGGTTTCGGCCAGATCGAGGGCCCTGGGCGTGATCTGCCCCTTGAACGCGGTCCACCAGCCCTTGCCGTCGCTGGCTCCGAGATCGTCTAGCTCGGCCATGTAGGCCTCGTCTGTGCAGCCGTAGTGGCCTAGCAGTTTGGTGAGCCGCGCAGAGTCCAAGCCCGTGCGACTGGCCTCGATGTGGCTGAGCTGCGGTGCTCCCATCTCGATGAGAGCGCCGGCATCCTTCACGGCGAGACCCGCCTCCTCGCGCAGGCGCCTCAGCTCGACGCCGAAGCGGCGCTGCCGCTCGCTGATCTCGGTCCTGAGTGCCAAGGATCTTCCCTTCCGTGTCGTGCGCAGTCTCTCTCCCCGAGACTGCGAGGCGCCACCCACAAGGGTGATGCTCGGCGAATCTGTTGCAGGTTTGAAATTGCCTGCCCTACTCTCAGTGTTGCACCGGTCACATGACAGAACGTCAGTGGCTCCCCCTCCTCTTCCCAGGGGTTACTCATGCGTGCCTTCACTCCTCCCGACTGCTCCGCCGCTCGCAGCGAGCTCTCCTCCCTCCTCTCCTCCGCCGGGTGGCCGCCCTCCCGCATCTCCGACGCGGAGCTCGCCTTCCACGAACTCTTCGTCAACGCGTGGGAGCACGCGAGCAGCCCGGCGCCGCTCTGCACCTTCTCGCTCTCCCCCCTCCGCCTCCGCGTCCAGGTCTGCGACGACAGCCCCGTCCTCCCTCCCCCGCCCGACCTCCCCGCCGACCCGCTCGCCCTCTCCGGCCGGGGCCTCCACCTCGTCCGCGCCCTCACCCACCGTTTCGGGGCCGACCCCCGCAAGAACGGCAAGGTCGTCTGGTTCGAACTGGAGCCCCTCGCGTGAACCGTCGCCGCCAGCCGATGCAGCCCACCGACCCCCGGGTCAGGGCCTACACCGACGAGCACATCCGCACCCTCCTCGCCGAACTCCACGAGCGCGGACGCAAGTTCGGCCTGATCTTCCCCTCGGCCACCACCGACAAGACCCTCGACGGCCGCATCCTCGTCCGCTTCAACACGGCCCCCGCGTCCACTCTCCTCAACCTCCTCACCCTCCTCCTCGATGCCGACCGCGAGCGCCCGTGCGGTTCCTGATCGGCGCCGCCTTCGCCGCCCTCCTCGCCCTCGCGATCGCCACCGTAGCCCTGGGCGTCATCACCGCCCTCAACGTTGCAAAACCCGATGAAGAGGAGCCCTGACATGTCCGACCCCGCCGTCGCGAACGCCCTCGCCGCCGCGCACTACGCCGTCGCGGCCGCCTTCAACTCCCTCTCCCCGGCCCCCGTCACCCCGCCCGTCCCCGACGACTTCGACTGGCCCCAGCTCGAAGCCTTCGTCTTCCACCTGGGCTTCGCCGCCGACGAGTCCGACGCTGCCCTCGACCTCTACCGGCTCCTCTTCGCCGTCCAGCGCATCGCCTACCGCGAGGCCGCCGGCCGCAACTCCCCCTGGCCCGCCACCCGCCTCACACCGCGCTCGCCGGTGTGAAACCCTGAGCCGCATGGATGAGGTTGCGAGCCGCCTGCGCGGCGCCTGGGAGTGGTGGCACGCCGCCATCGAGGATTCCCAGGAGGGTCGGTGGATCCGCACCGACTTCGAGCGGGAGGTCATCGACGACATCGCTGCCGTGACCGTCGGCAGCCCGGTGCCGTCGAGTGAACTCCCCTGGCGCGGTCGGCTGGCCCGCATCGCCCTCTGGGGCGCGGCCGTCCGGCTCGCCGCGCGGGCCGGTGGTTGGGAGCTGACGTCCGTCGTCGGGGTGGACCCGCCCCGGCCGGCCGGCATGGCCGAACTGCTCTCCGCCGTCTACGCCGTCGGGGAGCTGGGCGAGACCTGGCTGATCCGCCTCCGGGAGGACGGCCCGCCGTCGGCCGTCGAGGCGGCGAGGGCGGAGGCCTTCCTCTTCGGGCCCGGCTCCGCCGAAGACCTCCGCCAGTTCTTCTACGACTGACGTGCCCGTCAGCAGTGCGCGGTCCCCGGATGTCCCAGATCGCCTGGCGGTTGTCCGTGCCGCGCTCGTAGCGGTGGATCACCACGCTCCAGTCGCCACGGAGCCATCCGCGTGAGGTGATCATGCGCCAACAGGTGCCGCCCGTGCGTGCGCACACTGCCGAGCCGCACCCGACCGTGGGCGCGTCCCGCGGGCGTTGACGGCCTCCCGCACAGGACGTCGGCCCGTCCGACTTCCTGTGCCGTACGTGCGCACGGGGCGCAACCGAATGCGGCCGCCATCCGTATCAGCTGATGTGAAGCTGACCGGCACCCCGTTCTTCGTCCTCGCGATCCTCCTCCTCCCGCTCTCCATAGGTCTCCTGATGTACCTGTGGAACCGGGTGCGCGGCCCGCAGGCCCTGCGCTTCGGGGCTCGCCTACTCATGGTGGTCTTCGCCCAACTCACTGCCGTGACGCTGGTGTTCGTCGTGGTCAACAACGACAACCAGCTGTACAGCAGCTGGGACGACCTGCTCGGCACCGGCAGCCACGTCCGCGCGGTGCCCGTCCCGCCCCCGGCGGACGCGACGGTGGCCGCGAACGGGCCCGACCAGCCCAAGGTGGTCCAGCAGTTCACCTCGGTGGACGACAAGGCCGTGCCGAAGGACGTGAAGACGACCGAGCTGAAGGGCCGGGTCTCCGGGGTGGACGGCGAGGTGCTGGTCTGGACGCCGCCGCAGTACGACGACCCGGCCTACAAGGACAAGAAGTTCCCGGTGGTCGAACTGCTCGTGGGCTTCCCCGGCTCGTCCAGTGCCTGGTTCGGCAGCATGAACGTCTCCAAGCAGCTGGCGCCGCTGATGAAGTCGGGGCAGATCGCGCCGTTCATCCTGGTCTCGCCGCGCGTCGTGCTGCTCGAAGGGCACGTCGACACGGGCTGCGCGGACGTCCCCGGCAAGGTCAACGCCGAGACCTGGCTGGCGCGCGACGTGCCGCAGATGGTGCTGGACAACTTCCGCGCCGAGCCCGGACCCGAGCACTGGGCCGTGGCCGGCTACTCGGCGGGCGGGCACTGCGCCGCCCGGCTCGCGATCGCGCACCCGAACCGGTACCACGCCGGGGTCAGCCTCTCCGGGTACAACGACCCGGCGGGCGAGTCGGACTCGCTCACCGCGAAGGACCCGCACCTGCGCGAGGTCTCCAACCCGGTCTACCTGCTCCAGCACGCCCAGACGCCGCCCAACGTCGCCCTGTACGTGACGGGCAAGAAGGGCGACGGCTTCGAGGACGCCCTCGCGCTGCAGAAGAACGCCAAGGCCCCGACGGCCGTCACCCCGGTGGAGGTCAACGGCCCGCACCTGACCTCCACCTGGGAGCCGCTCGTCCCGCAGGTGTTCACCTGGCTCACCCAGACCATCGGGAAAACCGGTTGAGTGCCTAGCGCTGCGGCAGCGCGCAGCCGTCCGGCCCGCAGGCCTCCGCGTCGCCAGGCGCGCCGACCGGGATCAGCGGCGAAGGCACCCGGCTCTCCCAGGCCTGCTGCAGCGCCCGGGTGAAGGTCTCGGCGGGCTGGGCGCCGGACACCCCGAGCCGCCGGTCGAGGACGAAGAACGGCACGCCCGTCGCCCCCATGGCGCTCGCCGTCGCCTCGTCCTCGCGCACGGCGTCGGCGTACGCCTCCGGATCGGCCAGCACGGCGGCCGCCGCCTCGCCGTCCAGCCCGGCCTCGACGGCGAGCTCCAGCAGCCGCCCGGGCTCGAAGGCGGAGCGTTCCTCGGCGAAGTTGGCCCGGTACAGCGCGTCCAGCAGCCCGGCCTGCCGCCCCCGCGCCTTGGCGAAGTGCAGCAAGCGGTGCATGTCGAAGGAGTTCGCCGCGTCGCGCCCGCCGTCCAGGTACGGCAGCCCCTCGCCCCGGGCGTTCTCGGCGATCCGGGCCTCGGCCGCCTCGGCCTGCTCCAGGCTCATCCCGTACTTCGCAGCGAGCAGCGGAATCACCGGACGGGCCGCGCGCGGCGCGTGCGGGTCCAGCTCGAAGGAGCGGTGGACGACCTCCACCTCCTCGCGGTGCGGGAACGCGGCCAGGCCCTGTTCGAACCGGGCCTTGCCGATGTAGCACCACGGGCAGTTGATGTCACTCCAGATCTCCACGCGCACGGCGCCGCACTCCTTCCAGCCTCGCGCGGTCCTTCCGCGCCGACACCTTCCGGAACGCCGCCGTCCGCCTGAATATTTCTTGTCCTGAAATGTTCAGGCTCGAGAGCCGGCGACCGGCTGTTCCCGCTTCCTGCTCCGCGCGGCGGCCGTCAGGTGAAGGACGGCCAGCGGTCGGCGGCCCAGGCGTGCCAGTCGGGCCAGGCGGGAGGGGCTGCGTCGAGGTGGTGGCCGGCCAGTTCGGCGGCGTCGGGCTCCTCGAAGTGGGTGCGGCCGTCGAGGATGTCCGCCTCGGTCATCGGGAAGGTCTCGTCCGGGGCGGCGGCCCAGCGCTGTGCGATGCGGGCGCGCTGGGTGTCCAGGTCGACCGGGAGGTAGAGGAGGCGGCAGGACGCTCCGGCCGATGCCGCCAGCCAGCGGATCGCGGAGCGTTCGTCCCGGCCCCAGCAGCCGAAGTCGACGACGACGTCGGTGCCCGCGCGCAGGGCCTGCAGGCCGAGTGAGAGCAGGCGCCCCTCGATGACGTCCCGCTTGCCCTCGGCCTCGGCCAGGCCGAACAGCGGGAGCATCCACTCGTCCGGGCTCAGCCGGATCGCCCGGTGTTCCTCGGCGAGCCGGCGGGCCTTCGTGGTCTTGCCGGCGCCGGGTAGGCCGACCAACAGGAACAGTGTCGTCACGCTCGGATGGTGGCAGCCGCGGCACGCCCGGGGCGAACGGTTTTGCCGGTGTCCCCGCTGGCCCCTCCCGGGCCTTGCGCTAGACCGCGGTCCAGCTCCTACCGTCCTCGCCATGACCACCAACGACCAGCAGCCGCTCGGCTCGCCCTTCTCCGCCGCCAGCACCGCCGAGGACGTCACGGCCGGCCTCGACCTCTCCGGCCGGACCGCCGTGGTGACCGGAGGCTACTCCGGCCTCGGCCTGGAGACCGTCCGGGCCCTGGGGGCGGCCGGTGCCCGGGTGATCGTCCCGGCCCGCCGACCGGACGTCGCCCGCGCCGCGCTGCGGCACCTGGACGGCTGCGAGGTCGTCCCGATGGACCTCGCCGACCTCGACAGCGTGCGCGCCGCCGCCGCGCGGATCGCCGGAGCCACCGATCGGATCGACCTCCTGTTCGCCGTCGCGGGCGTGATGGCCACCCCGGAACGGCGCGTCGGCCCGGGCTGGGAGGGGCAGTTCGCCGCCAACCACCTCGGGCACTTCCTCCTCGCCTGCGAGCTCTACCCGCTGCTCGCGGCGTGCGGGGCCCGGGTGGTCGTCAACAGCTCCGCCGGGCACGCCCTCACCGACATCCGTTGGCAGGACCCGCACTTCCGCACCGGGTACGACAAGTGGCTCGCGTACGGCCAGTCCAAGACCGCCAACGTCCTGTTCGCCGCCCACCTCGACGCGCTCGGCCGGGCGGACGGCGTGCGGGCCTTCGCGCTCCACCCGGGCAGGATCATCACCGGCCTCCAGAGGGAGATGACGCTCCGGGAGCAGATCGACCGCGGCTGGGTGGACGAGCACGGCGCGGTCGTCGGCGCGGGCTTCAAGTCCGCTTCCCAGGGCGCCGCCACCGGCCTGTGGGCTGCCACCTCCCCGCTGCTCGCCGGCCGCGGCGGGCTCTACCTGGAGGACTGCGAGGTCGCCCGCGTCGCCGCCCCCGGCGACCCGATGGACGACGGCGGCGTCCGCCCGTACGCCCTCGACCCCGACGCGGCGGCCCGCCTCTGGGAACTGTCCCTCGCCGCGACCGGCGCCACCCCGATCACCGGCTGAGCACCGCTAGAGGCAGATCCAGCAGTACAGCCGCTCGCCCGCCGCGCGCGCCCGGCGGGCGAGGGCGATCAACCCCTCGGCCAGCGGCAGCAGATCCGCCGGATCGGCGCCGTGCCACTCCTCGGCCTCGGCCCACCGCGCCACGGCCGCCGGTATCCGGTCGTCGCCCACCTCGGCGAGCGCGTCCCGGGTGGCGTCACCGAGCTCGGTCACCCAGGGGCCGGTCGACCACGGTTCGTCCTCGTCCCAGGGGCCGTCAGGGCCGGGCTGCGGTGTGGTCGGCCAGACCGGCGTCTGCGCCACCAGGTCGACCCGCCACGGCTCCGCCCGGATCGCCGCGACGAGCTGCCCCAGCACGACGCATGGATCGACGTGCTTGGCCATGACGCCGTCGAAGGCCTCGTCGGAGACCTCGCCGAACGCGGGCAGCGAGCCTTCGGTCAGCTCCAGCGCCCGCACGACGGCCGCCGCATCGGGCGCCCGGAAGTAGTCGGTCAGCACACCCATCCCGGCAGCCACCTCCTCGTCTCGGATCCTGGGTGCAGTGGATCAGACGCCACTGACACTGCTCACCCGATCGGCGGACACGTGGAGCAGGAAGTCGGCCAGGTCGACTTCCTGCTCACGAGGGCCACGCAGGCCGGGCTCAGCAGGAGATGTCGCCACCGCCCACATTCGTGCCCAGCACGCAGAGGAACCTCTTGAACAGGTTGATCCGGCCGTTGCGCTCGTCCGGGTTCCGGCCGTTGCGCTCGAGGTCGCCGTTGATGCTGCGGATGGTCCCGCCGAAGCCCTTGTCGTTGACGACGGCGTCGTGCGGGGTCATCGCCCCGGCGCCCTTCTGGCTGTCCCGGAACCAGAGGGTGGTCTTCCGGGCGACGGCCGGGGTGATCATCCGCCAGCCGTACGCACCGGATAGCCTCGTCCGCGCACGAGCCGAGAGTGGACCGGGGGACAGGGCATGGCGCACACCGACGACGAGGGCGATGACCGGCTGGCAGCCGAGGGCGAGGTGGCCGTCGCCCGGCTGGCGCTCGACTCCGGGGACCTCGCCCACGCCGCCGACCACCTCTCCGACGCGATCCTCGCCGACCCCCAGCTGCCCGAACTGCACGAGGCGCTGGCCGAGTTGTGCGCCGCCGTCGGCGGCCCCGCCGCGGCGCGCGAACTGTTCCCGCTGGACGGCGAGGTCTACCTGGGAACCGTCGTCTGCCGCGCCCACGTGGAGGCCGCCGCCGGGGACTGGGACACCGCCGTCAGCCTGCTCGCCTCGGCGATCCAGTACGAGCCGGCCCGCCCCTGGGCGCACACCGCCTGGCTCGCCCGCGAGGACCTGCCCGCCCTGGTCGACCCGGACGCCGTCGCCCAGGCGGTGGCCCGCGCCGCCGGTACGCTGCCCGACCCGCTGCCCGCCGAACTGGCGGACACGGTAAGGCCCTTCGAGCGTTTCGTGCGGGCCGTGGCGGCCCGCCACCCCGAGCACCCGCTGCTGCTGGCGATGGCCTCCGGCCTGACCCGCCGCTTCGGCGCCACCGCCCGGGCCGTCGAACTCGCCGAGCGGGCCCACCGCCTGGCCCCCGGCTACCTGCCCTCCGTGATGCTCGGCAACGCCCTGCGCGCCGACGGCCGCCCCGAGGCGGCGCTCGCCGTCTGGGAGGCCGAACTGGCCCGGGTCGCGCCGGGCGAGGGCGACTCCAGCAGCTACCTCGCCGTGGACGTCGCCGAGCTGTACGGCTCCCTCGGCCGCCCCGCCGAGGGCCTGCCCTGGCTGGAGCGCGTCCTCGCCACCGAGCCCGACCACCCCAAGGCCGCCCCGGCCCTGCACGGGCTGCGCCACGCCGTCGACGGCGACGCCGCCCACCTGCTCGCCCTCGCCGACCACCACCGCGAGCACCCCGACCACGAGTACGCCCAGGACCTGCTGGAGCGGCTCAGCCACCGCGAGCCCTGGCTCGGCATGGTCGTCGGCGCCACCGAGGCGACCGTCAACGTCCTGCACCAGGTGCTCGGTTCGGACGGCACCAGCCGCGACACCGAGATCGACTGCACCGCCTCCGCCGTCGAGCCGCCCAGCTCGGTCCTGGTCGTCCACCTCGCGCTGCCGCGCGCCACGGTGTCCTACCGGTCCGTCGGCGAGCCCGACCCCCGGCTGCCGCTGACCGAGCCCACCACCCGGATCTGGTCCTGGGACGGCACCGACCCGCGCCCGGCCGTCGCCGCGCCCGCGCCCTCGAGCGCCGAACTCGTCCGCGCCACCGCCGAGATCGTCTGGCCGACCATCCCGGCCGCCTACGACCACGCCGTCCGGCTCGCCGGACTGCCGCTGGACGAACTGCTCGGCGTGCTCGTCCACCCGCCGCTGCCCCGCGAGGACGACCTCGGCCGGGCCATGCTCGCCCACCAGCCCGAGCTGTGGGTGCGCGCCGTCCAGGCCTTCGCCTGCCTCGGCATCGCCCACCACCGCACCGACCAGCCGTGGGAGGGTTCCGAGCGCCGCCGGGTGCTGCGCGACCTGCTGCTCGGGCCGGAGGACTGGGTGGTCGAGGCGGCCGGCTTCGCCCTGGTCGCGATCGGCTGGACGCACCCCACCGCCCGCGCCGACGTCGCCGAACTGCTGCGGCAACGGCTGCACTACAGCGCCCGGGCGAGCCGCAGCCGGGTGGTGACGATCCTCCGCTCGTACTGCGCCCTGGTGCTCGCCGCGCCGTGGACGGAGCCGGACGACCGCGAGCTCGCCCGGCACCTGCTGGACGAGGCGGACGCCCAGGACGCCGACGACGCCGACGACGCGCAGACCCCGGAGGAGGCAGAGGAGGCAGCTGAAGGGGCCGAGCCCGACGCACCCGAGCCAGGGCCGGAACGCCCCCGCCCCGGTCTGATCCGCCGCCTCTTCGGCCGCTCATAGGCCAGAAGCCCCGGACTTACACCCCCGGCAGCGCCTCCTGGTCCACGTCGAACCGCGCGACCCGCTCCGCCGGATCGCGGCACTCCGGCCCCAGCCGCAGCATCCGCGACTCCGGGTCGTGCAGCGGCCGGTGGCAGCGCCGGCAGGTGACCCGGGGGCGGAGGGTCTGGGTGGTGTCCGTACCGGGCAGTGGCTCAGTGCTGGTCATGGGGGAGACGGTAGCGGCCCCGCGCCCGTGAAAGGATCCCGCGAAAGGGCCGCGTGAAAGGATCCTGCGCATGGCCACGGACCGCAGCAGCGCCGGAGACCCGGCGCGCACCCTCGCCCTGCTCTGGGGGCTGACCGCCGAGGAGAAGCCCGGCCGGCGCGGCCCGAAGCAGGCCCGCTCGACCGGCGAGATCGCCGCCGCCGCGATCGCCCTGGCCGACGCCGAGGGCGTGGACGCCGTCACCATGCGACGGGTCGCCCAGGAGCTCGGGCTGTCCCCGATGGCGCTCTACACCTACGTGCCCGGCAAGGCCGAGCTGCTCGACCTGATGCTGGACACCGTCTACGCCACCATGCCCCGCAGCGCCCCGGCCGAGGAGACCTGGCGGGCCCGGGTCACCGCCGTCGCCGACGACAACCGGGCGCTGTTCCGCGCCCACCCGTGGGTCGCCGCCGTGTCCACCAGCCGCCCGCCGCTCGGCCCCGGCCTGATGGCCAAGTACGAGTACGAGCTGCGCGCCCTGGAGGGCACCGGCCTGCCCGACGTCGAGCTGGACGCCGCGCTGACCCACCTGCTGGGCTTCGTCCAGACCTGTGCCCGGATGGCCGCCGACGAGCGGGCCGCCGAGCAGGACAGCGCGCTGACCGACGCCCAGTGGTGGCAGGCCAACGCGGACCTGCTGGCCCGGGTCTTCGACCCCGAGCGCTACCCGGTCGCGGCCCGGGTCGGCGCCGCCGCCGGCCAGGCGCACGGCGGCGCGTACAGCCCGGACCACGCGTACGCCTTCGGCCTGGCCCGCGTCCTGGACGGGCTCGAAGCGCTGATCGGAGAGGGCTAACGCGCGTCGTACTCCTCGCGGGCCGCGAGCACCGAGGCCACCCGCTGCTCGGACCAGTGCGCGAGCGTCGCGACCAGCTCGGCCGCCTCCCGCCCGAGCGGGGTGAGGCTGTAGTCGACCCTGGGCGGGATCACCGGGTGCGCCTCGCGCAGCACGAAGCCGTCCCGCTCCAGCGTCTGCAGGGTCTGGGCGAGCATCTTCTCGCTGACCCCCGACACCCGTCGCCGCAGCTCGCTGAACCGGTGGCCGCGCTCGCGCAGCGCACCGAGGACGAGCACGCCCCACCGGCTGGTGACGTGCTCCAGCACGCCCCGGGACGGGCACATCCGGTCGAAGACGTTCGCCGGCGGGAGCTCGCTCGTGTGCACTTCGCTTACCTCCATACCAGTACCCTACTTTGAAGTGCGTACTTCCGAAAGGTTAGTGCCATTCCTAGGGTGAGTTTCGAGGTCAGAACCATCCAGGAGCAGGAGCACCCCATGTACGTCGTCACCGGAGCCACCGGCCAGCTCGGCCGCCTCGTCGTCGAAGGCCTGCTGGCCGAGGTCCCCGCGAGTGAGGTGGCGGTCGCCGTCCGCTCCGCCGAGAAGGCGGCCGACCTGGCCGCGCGCGGGGTCGACGTCCGGGTGGTCGACTACGACCGGCCGCAGACCCTGGACGGCGCCTTCGCGGCCGGTGACCGGGTGCTGCTGATCTCGGGCAGCGAGGTCGGCCGCCGCGTCCCCCAGCACCGGGCCGTGGTCGAGGCCGCCCGGGCGGCCGGGGTCGCCCTGCTCGCCTACACCAGCATCCTGGGGGCGGCGACCTTCCGGCTGGCCGACGAGCACAGGGCGACGGAGGAGCTGATCCTCGCCTCCGGCCTCCCGTACGCCTTCCTGCGCAACGGCTGGTACACCGAGAACTACCTCGGTGACGCGGCCGGCACGGTGGCGCGCGGCGTGGTGCTCGGCAGTGCCGGGGACGGCCGGGTGGCCACCGCCCCGCGCCGGGACTACGCGGACGCGGCGGTCGCCGTCCTGCTCGACGGGAACGACGGGAACGACGGGAACGAGCAGAACCGGGCCTACGAGCTGAGTGGCGATGTCGCGTGGAGCCTGCCCGAGCTGGCCGCCGAACTGGCGAAGGCCTCCGGCGAGCCGGTCGTGCACCGCGACGTCACCCCGGCCGAGCACCTGGACGTCCTGGTCGGCGCGGGCCTGCCGCAGGGCTTCGCCGAGGCCCTGGTCGACGTGGACGCGGGCATCGCGCGCGGCGAGCTGGCCGGCACTCCGGGTGACCTGGCCCGGCTGATCGGCCGCCCGACCGTCCCGCTGGCCGAGTCGGTCCGTAGCGCGCTGGGCGCGTGAACCGGGCGCGTGGAGCAGGTGCCCAAGGCAACCGTCCCACCAGCGGAAACACCATCGGAAGCAATGCCGGAAAGACCGGACATGTCCAGCATTCAAACAATGTCATGACCAAAATCCGGAAACGGAGATGACAGCCTGCCCTCCCGCCCGCTACCGTCGCCAGGACGACACGCGCGCGGGAGGGCACTCGGCCATGCCACAGACGAACCAGCGGGACAGCGGCCGAGGCCTCTGGTACGGGATGGCGGCCTACGGGATCTGGGGGCTGTTCCCCCTGTTCTGGCCGCTGCTGGAACCCGGCGCCGCCGACGACATCCTGGCCAACCGGATGGTCTGGTCCCTGGTCGCGGTGGTGCTGATGCTGGTCGCCCAGCGGCACTGGAGCTGGATACGCCCGCTGCTGCGCCAGCCCCGCCGGCTCGCCATGCTGGCCGGCGCGGCCACGGTGATCTCGGTCAACTGGGGCGTCTACATCTGGGCCGTCAACACCGGCCACGTGGTCGAGACCAGCCTCGGCTACTTCATCAACCCGCTGGTCACCATCGCCTTCGGCGTCCTGGTGCTCAAGGAGAAGCTGCGCGGCCCGCAGTGGACGGCAGTCGGCATCGGCGCCGCCGCCGTCGCGGTGCTGACCGCCGCCTACGGGCAGCTGCCCTGGATCGCGCTCACCCTGGCGCTCTCCTTCGCCACCTACGGCCTGCTGAAGAAGCAGGTCGGGCTGAGCGGGCTGGAGAGCCTGGCCGCCGAGAGCGCCTTCATGTTCCCCTTCGCCCTCGGCTACCTGGTCTACCTGGAGGTCAGCGGACGCGGCACCTTCGGGCACACGGTGGCCGGCTCGTACGGCTGGGGGCACTCCGGGCTGCTGATGCTCAGCGGGGTGATCACCGCGATCCCGCTGCTGTTCTTCGGCGCCGCCGCCGTCCGGGTGCCGCTGACGGTGATGGGCCTGCTGCAGTACCTGGCGCCGGTGTTCCAGTTCCTGATCGGCGTCGCGGTGTTCCACGAGTCGATGCCGCCGGCGCGCTGGGCCGGCTTCGCCCTGGTGTGGGCCGCGCTCGCGGTGCTCACCTGGGACGCCCTGCGCCAGGTGCGGGCCGACCGCGCCGGGCGGGCCGCGGCCGTGCCGCAGCCCGCCCCGGCACAGCGGGAGACCGTCACGCGCTGATGTCGCGGCTGGTGAACCGGGCCCAGGCCGCCGAGCCGAACACCGCGACGTAGGCGGCCTGCAGCCCGAGGTCCTTCCACACGCCGTCCCAGTACATCGGCTCGCGCAGCAGGTCCGAGAAGCTCATCCAGTAGTGGGTGAACAGGAACGGCCGGACGGCGTCCAGCTGCGGGAAGGCGTCCAGGATCTGCACCGTGATCACCAGCCCGACGGTCGCGGCCATCGCCGCGATGCCGCTGCCGGTGAGGGTGGAGACGAACAGCCCGATCGCCACCAGCCCGGCCAGCGAGACCGCGACCACCCCGGCCACCAGCACCGCCCGCAGCAGCGCGTCGGCGAAGCCGATGGTGTCCCCGGAGATCAGCGTGACCTCACCGAGCGGGAACAGGGTGGCGCCGGTCGCGAGCGCCGTCACCGCGACCGCGGCGGTCGCGGCCAGGCAGAACACCAGCCCGGCGGTGAACTTGGCCGCCAGCAGCCTGGTCCGCCCGGCCGGGGCGACCAGCAGGTAGCGCAGCGTCCCGGTGGCCGCCTCGCCCGCCACCGAGTCCCCGGCGACCACGCCGACCGTCATCGGCAGGAAGACGGGCAGGGCCACCGCCAGCGCGGTGAACACCAGGAACAGGCCGTTCTGGGTGGTCTGCGCGATGAAGCTCGGCGCCCCGCCGCCACCGCCGCGCGGACTGTCCGTGTTGAGCTTGACGATCACCCCGATCAGGATCGGCAGCGCCGCCAGGATGCCCAGCAGCACCTTGGTGCGCATCCGGCGGAAGGTCAGGTGCAGCTCGTTGCGGAACAGCGCCAGGAAGCCGGACGCGGTCTGCGGCCGACGGCCAGTCGCGAGCACCGTCTCAGCCTGCGACATCGAAGCCCTCCCCGGTCAGCGCCACGAAGGCGTCCTCCAACGTGCCCCGCTCCAGCCCGAACCCGTGCACCCGGACCCCGGCCTCGACCAGCGCCGCGCACAGCTTGGGCAGCGCCTCGTCGCCGCTCGCGCCCAGCTCGCCGTCCACCCGGCCCTCACCGGGCACCAGCGCGCCCACCTGGTGGGCCGCCAGCACCTCGGCGGCCTGCGCCACGTCCGGGGTGCGGACCACCAGCCGGCCCTGCGCCCGGGCGGCCAGCTCGGCGACGGTGCCCTGCACCACCAGCCGGCCCCGGGACATCACCGCCGCGTGGGTGCAGACCTGCTCGATCTCGTCCAGCAGGTGCGAGGAGAGGAAGACCGTGGTGCCCTCCGCCGCGACCTCCCGGACCAGCGCCCGGATCTCCCGCATGCCCTGCGGGTCCAGCCCGTTGGTCGGCTCGTCCAGCACCAGCAGCTCGCGCGGCTGCAGCAGCGCGGACGCCAGGCCCAGGCGCTGCTTCATGCCCAGCGAGTAGGCGCGGGCCTTCTTGCCCGCGGCGGCGCTCAGGCCGACCCGCTCCAGCGCGGCCTCGACCCGCTGCCGGCGGGTGCGCGGGTCGGCGGTCGGGTCGGCGGCGTCGAAGCGGACCAGGTTGTCCCGGCCGGACAGGAAGCCGTACAGCGCCGGGCCCTCGATCAGTGCGCCCACCCGGGGCAGCACGGTGGCGACGGACTGCGGCATGGGCTCGCCGAGCACGGTGGCCGCGCCGGAGGTGGGGGCGATCAGGCCCATCAGCATCCGGATGGTGGTGGTCTTGCCCGAGCCGTTGGGGCCCAGGAAGCCGAAGACCGAGCCGCGCGGCACGGTCAGGTCCAGGCCGTCGACGGCGAGCTGACCGCCGCGGAAGCGCTTGGTCAGGCCGCGGGTCCTGATCACGTCATCGGACCCGGAGGTACCGGACGTACTGGAGGCACCGGAGGCACGGGAAGCCGGGGAGACGGAAGGAGCGGAAGGAACGGGGGCCGGGCGCGACACGGCGCCCGGGCCCCCGGCCGACTCCGTAACGTCCCCCGTTACGGGAGTCTCGGTCATCCGTCAGTTCACCCCGGCGGCGTGCTGGAGGACCGGCAGGGTCACCGCGCCGGCGAAGACCCGGCCGTCGTCGGTGAGCAGGACGTTGACGACCTTGGTGCTGATCAGGGTGCCGCCGCCGACCGGCTTGCCGAGCGACTTCACCAGCGCCTGCGGGTTCATCGGCTGGCCGTGGCGCTTGCCCTGCTTGCCGTCGCCGTGCGAGCCCTGGGCGGGCGCCTCGACGCTGCTGGGCAGCTGGGTGGAGATCACCGCCGTCCAGCCCTCGCCGATCACGTTCACCCCGTCGTGGCCCTTGCCCTGTGCGCCCCGGTCGCCCTGCGTGCCCTGCTCACCCTGCTTGCCCTGGGCGTCGTGGCCGGCAGCCGCCTCGTCCGCCTTCTTCTCCGTCACCTTGGCCCCCTTGGGCGCCGTGAAGTCGAAGGTCTTGGCGGCCGGCTTGGCGAAGGACACGTCGGTGAAGTGGACGTCCAGCACGGTGGAGCCGTCGGTGGACTTCACCACCACCGCGAGCGGCACCCCGTTGTCGGCGGCCACCGCGATCCGCACCTCGGAGACGGTCGAGCCGGACTGGGTCGGCTTGACGCTCAGCTGGTAGGCCTTCTGCCCGGCCACGTTGGCCGTCCCGGCCACGGTGACGGAGGTGGTGCCGGCGCTGCCGGTGAGGAACCGCTTGGCGGCCTCCTGCGGGGTGGTCGGCACCCCGGTCAGCGGCGCCTTGGGGGCCTTGGCGTGCTCGGCCGCCGGACGCCCGGTCATGTGCAGCGCGGTGTTGGTCGAGCTGTCCCAGGCCCAGCTCTGGTCGCCGTTGCGGACCAGGGTGTAGCCCGCCATGTTCTCCAGCAGGTCCACCCGCTGACGGTCCGGGCCGTCGACCGCGACCCGCAGCGTCTGGTCGCCGCCGAGCAGACCGAGCAGCTTGGACTGCGGGTCCGCCGAGCCCTGACCCTGCTCGCCGCCGTGCCCGGCCGCCGCCCCGAGCCCGCCGGCCGCCGCGCCGAGCAGCTGGCTGGGCACCCCGAGGTCGGTGGAGACGGAGACCGTTCCGGACAGGGTCTGGGCGTCGGACCCGAGCGCCTTGGCCACCACCTGCTCGGCCGACAGCTGCGGCAGGTCCGGCGGCGAGTCGGCGGCCAGCGCCGGCACCAGCCCGACCCCGGCGGCGATCACCGCCGCCACCGCCACCGGCACCCCGGCCCGCACCAGGGTGCGCCGTCGAGAGCGGTACGGCACCGCGCCGTCCAACTGGTCCTCCACCGCCGTCTCATTGGTCATGGCGTACTCAACTCCTCCGTGTACACGTGCGATTGGCCCTGCTCCTCCATTAGAGGCCGGTACCGCCGCCACGTCATCGCCCTGCAGGGGCACTTCGAGGTGAACCTGATGGGTACGCCGACCCTGAGACGGCCTCAGGGTCGGGTCCTCCCCGGGTACCACCCTGGCGTAGGGTCGCGCCATGGACGGAACCGTCACGGACGCAAGCAACCCCCCGACCGCGAACGCGATGCGGCGCGCTCTGCGCCGCGCCCGGGACGGCGTCGCCCTCGACCTGACCGAGGCCGCCGTGCTGCTCCAGGCCAGCGGCGAGGACCTGCGCGACCTGTGCGCCAGTGCCGCCCGGGTGCGCGACGCCGGCCTGGAGGCGGCCGGCCGCCCCGGCGTCATCACCTACTCCAAGAGCGTCTTCATCCCGCTCACCCGGCTCTGCCGCGACAAGTGCCACTACTGCACCTTCGCCACCGTCCCCGGCAAGCTGCGCCGGGCCGGGCACGGGATGTTCATGTCCCCGGACGAGGTGCTGGAGGTGGCCCGGCGCGGGGCCGAACTCGGCTGCAAGGAAGCCCTGATCACGCTCGGCGACAAGCCCGAGGACCGCTGGCCCGAGGCCCGCGAGTGGCTGGACGCACACGGCTACGACGACACCATCGCCTACGTCCGGGCGATGTCCATCCGCATCCTGGAGGAGACCGGCCTGCTCCCGCACCTCAACCCCGGGGTGCTGAGCTGGACGGACTTCCAGCGGCTCAAGCCGGTCTCCGCCTCGATGGGCATGATGCTGGAGACGACCGCCACCCGGCTGTGGAGCGAGCCCGGCGGCCCGCACCACGGCTCCCCGGACAAGGAACCGGCCGTCCGGCTGCGGGTGCTGGAGGACGCCGGCCGCAGCTCCGTCCCGTTCACCAGCGGCCTGCTGATCGGCATCGGCGAGACCCACCAGGAGCGCGCCGAGTCGCTGTTCGCGCTGCGCAGGGTCTCCCGGGCCTACCACGGCGTCCAGGAGCTGATCCTGCAGAACTTCCGCGCCAAGCCGGACACGGCGATGCGCGGCATGCCCGACGCCGAACTCGACGAGCTGGTCGCCACGGTGGCGGTCGCGCGGCACCTGCTGGGCCCCACCGCCTGCCTCCAGGCGCCGCCGAACCTGGTGGACGGCGAGTACGAGCGGCTGATCGCGGCCGGCATCGACGACTGGGGCGGCGTCTCCCCGCTCACCCCGGACCACGTCAACCCCGAGCGTCCCTGGCCGCAGATCGAGCGGCTGGCCGAACGGTCCGCCGCGGCCGGCTTCGAACTGCGCGAGCGCCTGGCCGTCTACCCCGAGTACGTGCTGCGCGGCGAACCCTGGCTGGATCCGCGGGTGCTGCCGCACGTCCGCGCCCTGGCCGACCCTGCCACCGGCCTGGCGAACCCGGACGCCACCGTCCAGGGCCACCCCTGGCAGGAGCCCGAGGACCTGCCGGAGGCGTACGGCCGGACCGACCTGCACACCGCGATCGACACCGAGGGCCGCACCGGCGACCGCCGGGCGGACTTCGAGGACGTGTACGGCGACTGGGAGGTGCTGCGCGAGCAGGTGCTGGCCAAGGGCGCGCCCGAACGCCTCGCCGGGGACCTGCGGGAGGCCCTGGCGGTGGCCGCCGACGACCCGACCAGGCTCACCGACGACCAGGCGCTGGCGCTGTTCCACGCGGACGGCCCGGCCCTGGACGCCCTGTGCCGGATCGCCGACGCCGTCCGCCGCGACGCGGTCGGCGACGACGTCACCTACTGCGTCACCCGGAACATCAACTTCACCAACGTCTGCTACACCGGCTGCCGCTTCTGCGCCTTCGCCCAGCGCCGCACCGACGCCGACGCCTACACCCTCTCCCTGGAGCAGGTCGCCGAACGGGCCGCCCAGGCCTGGGAGGTGGGCGCCACCGAGGTGTGCATGCAGGGCGGCATCCACCCGGACCTGCCCGGCACCGCCTACTTCGACATCGCCCGGGCGGTGAAGGAGCGCGTCCCCGGCATCCACGTGCACGCCTTCTCCCCGATGGAGGTGGTCAACGGCGCGACCAGGACCGGCCTTTCGATCCGCGACTGGCTGCAGCGGGCCAAGGAGTCCGGTCTGGACACCATCCCGGGCACCGCCGCCGAGATCCTCGACGACGAGGTCCGCTGGGTGCTCACCAAGGGCAAGCTGCCGGCCGCCACCTGGGTCGAGGTGGTCACCACCGCGCACGAGCTGGGCATCCGCTCCTCGTCCACGATGATGTACGGGCACGTGGACACCCCCGCGCACTGGCTCGGCCACCTGCGGCTGCTCGCGGAGATCCAGCAGCGATCCCTTGAGAACGGCACGGGTGGTTTCACCGAGTTCGTCACCCTCCCGTTCGTCCACACCAACGCCCCGGTCTACCTGGCCGGCATCGCCCGCCCCGGCCCGACCGCCCGGGACAACCGCGCGGTGGTCGCCATGGCCCGGCTGCTGCTGCACCCGCACATCCCCAACATCCAGACCAGCTGGGTCAAGCTGGGCGCGGAGGGCGCGGCCGAGATGCTCCGCTCGGGCGCCAACGACCTCGGCGGCACGCTGATGGAGGAGACCATCTCGCGGATGGCCGGCTCGGCGTACGGCAGCTACAAGTCGGTGCGCGACCTCCAGGCGATCGCCGAGGCCGCGGGCCGACCGCACCGCCAGCGCACCACCCTCTACGGCGAGGTCCCGGCCGAGCGCCGGGCGGCGGCCCTGGCCTCGGACGGGCACCTGCCCGAGCTGCTGCCCGTCCTGGACTGAGGCCGGTCGCGGGACCCCGACCGTCGTCGCCTCGACGGCGGCCGGGGCGGGGACGGCGGCCGTCGTGGCGACCCCGGCTGGGGCGGGGAACCCAAGTCCGAGGGACGCCGTCGTTTCGCTCGCGCCTTCGAATACAGTGCCAGGGCGCGCGCCACGGCCGTGCGTCGCGCGGACCGGCCCCGACCCCGACGAAAGGCGCCCCGTCGTGATGCCACTGTGGTCACGCGCCCAGCAGCAGGACTTCCGCAGCCGGGTGCGCGGCTGCCTGCTCGGCGGTGCCATCGGTGACGCGCTCGGCGCCGGCGTCGAGTTCGAGCCGCTGGAGAAGATCCGGGCCCAGCACGGCCCGCAGGGCGTCACCGGCTACGTCCCCGCGTACGGCCGCACCGGCGCCGTCACCGACGACACCCAACTCAGCCTGTTCACGGTGGACGGCCTGATCCGCGCCCACATCCGGCGCGACACCGGCAGCTGGCACCCGCCCACCGACCTGCACCTGGCCTACCTGCGCTGGGCCGCCACCCAGCGCGACTGGGGCCCGGACGAGCGCCGCCCGGACCTCGGCTGGCTCGGCCGCGAGGAGTGGCTGTACGCCCAGCGCGCCCCCGGCCAGGGCTGCCTGACCGGCCTCTCCGGGCCGGACGGCGAGCGGCTCGGCACCCTGGAACGGCCCAAGAACCCGCACTCCAAGGCCAGCGGCACGGTGGTGCGGGCGGCGCCGTTCGGGCTGCTCACCACCTGGGAGCCGGGCCTGGTCTTCCAACTCGCGGTGGAGTGCTCGGTGCTCACCCACGGCCACCCCACGGGCTACCTCGCGGCGGGCGCGCTCGCGGTGATCGTCCAGTCCGTGGCGCGCGGCGGCACCCTGGAGGAGGGCGTCCACCTGGCGCTGGCCCTGCTCTCCGAGCGGCAGGCGCACGAGGAGACCACCGCCGCGCTGCGGGCCGCGCTGGACGCGGTGCGGGCGGGCGAGCCGTCCGCCGAGCGGGTCGAGGCGCTGGGGGAGGGCTGGGTCGCCGAGGAGGCGCTGGCCATCGCGGTCTACTGCGCGCTGGTCGCCCACGACGTGCGCTCGGGGCTGCTGCTGGCCGTCAACCACTCCGGGGACAGCGACTCCACCGGCGCGATCTGCGGCAACCTGCTCGGGGTGCTGCACGGCGACACGGCGCTGCCACCGGGTCTGGTGGCCGGACTGGAGGGGCGCGGCGCGATCCTCGAACTCGCCGATGACTTCGCGCTGGAGCTGATGCACGGCACCGAACTCCACGACCGGCACACCCCGGAAGGCGCCGACTGGGCCGCCCGCTATCCGGTGGCACACTGAACCGGCTCTCCCACTACGGCAGTTGCCCGTAGCGCCGACCGCCGCTCCGGGCGACGGATGCCGCTACGGGCAACTGGGCCGAGCACGGATCCGGTTCAGGCTGCAGGCCTCAGACCTCAGGCTGTAGAGACCGCAGATCTCAGGCCTCGGACGTCAGATCTGAGGCCTCGGACCTCAGGCCTCAGACCTCGCCGAAGGCCCCCGCCGCGACGGCCGCCGCGAACGCGTTCCAGGCCTCGGTGGAGAAGCGCAGCTGCGGGCCCGCCGGGTCCTTGGAGTCCCGTACGGCGACCGCTCCCGCGGCCGGTCCGGCGATCTCCACGCAGGCTCCCTGGCCTCCACTGTGACTGCTCTTGCGCCAACGGGTTCCGTGCTCGGCGGGGGTGATCATTCGTGGTATCCCTTTTCGATGTCGGCTATCAGCGACCGGCTCTCCGCGACACCGAGTGCGGCCGCTCTCAGGTAGTCGTAGAGACCGGTATAGCGGCGCACGTCCGCCTCCTTCTCCAGGTAGAGATCGCTCGTCACACCTTCGAAGTAGACAACCGTGGAATCGGCTGACTCCGGGAACTCCAGCAGGGAGAATGTCCCGGTCATACCGGGATGGGCGCCGTGCGAGAACGGGATCACCTGGATGGTGATGTTCGGGCGCAGGCTCAGCTCCAGCATCTGCTGCAGCTGGCGGGCCATGATCTCGCGGCTGCCCACCTCGCGGCGCAGCGCCGCCTCGTCTATGACGGTCCACAGGCTGCCGAGCTGGTTCTCGCCCTGGATGCGCTCCTGGCGCTTCATCCGCACCTGCACCCGGCGCTGCACCGCGTTCGCGTCGGTGTCCGGCTGGGTGCCCTCGACCACCGCCTGCGCGTACTGCTCGGTCTGCAGCAGACCGGGGACGAACGAGGACTCGTACGCGCGGATCGAGGAGGCCTCGGCCTCCAGGCCGATGTAGACGCTGTACGGAGTCGGCATGTCGTTGAAGTCGTGCCACCAGCCGCGCTGGCGGGACTCCTTGGCCATCTCCATCAGGCTGTTGCGCATCTGCTCGTCGGCCACGTTGTAGACGTCGCAGAGGTCGCGCACGTCGCGCTGGCTGATGCTGCGGCGGCCGTTCTCCAGTCGGCTGATCTTCGACTGGGAGACCATCAGACGGCCGGCCACCTCCTCCGCCGTCATCCCGAGGCCCTCGCGGAGCTTGCGCAGCTCCGAGCCGAGCCGTCGGCGGCGCACGGTGGGATTGATGTTCGCGGACACGTCGACCTCCGGCCGAACCTCTGGTGATCGTTGGAACGGCAGCCCTCGGAACACTTCGGACATTGGGACCAACCCCCCTGACTCGGAGCAGCATGTCACCTTGGGCCAGGTCGGCGCCGGGGAATCACAGCAGCGCAGTAGAACAGATCATCGGAAAAGCGCGTCCGTGAGACAGCGGAAGCTCCCAGGTGGTAATGCGGCTCGGTGACTCTGACCGGTAGTTGCGGTGGGCCTGCGGTGGGCCTCTCGACTGGCCTCCGGGAACGGCAGAGGGACGGTCGCCGGGCGACTTGCGTCGCGGGGCGACCGCCCCTCGGTGCTGCTGGTGGTGCCGGGATGGTGCGGTGGTGCCGGGACGGTGCCGGTGGTACCAGTGGTGCGGAGTTGTGCGGCAGGTGGTTCAGCGCCGTCGAGGGGCGTGAACGGTGCGGCGCGAGCTGCCGGGCTCGGTGCCCGCGCCGCCGTCGCCGTTGCCGGGCACGCCGTCGGCGGTCCGGATCAGCGGACCGCGACCCGCGGAGCGGCGACCCGCCCGCCCGAGGTCCGCCCCGCGGCGCGGGCGCCGGAGCGACCGGTACCGGCCCCGGAACCCTGGGAAGAACGGTTCTGCTGTGCCGGCAGGCCGTTCTGCACGTCCATCACGGCGTGCGCGACCATCCCGCCCAGCGGGTCGTACCGGATCAGGTCGCGCAGCCGCGACCGTGAGGACCGGCCCTCGTTGCCCGGGTACAGGTGCTTGCCCAGCCCCACCGAGTGGGCGAGGGCCGCGAGCGCGGCCGTCCGCGGGTCCGGCGGTACGCCGGTGCGGATCGCGGTGTCCAGCCGCTGCTTGATCGCGGCGTTGGTGCAGTCGTCGGACGCCTGGTACCGGGTCGTCGGCAGCACCCCGCACACCTGCCCCGGCACGGCCGTGACCATGCCGCAGCGTTCCAGGTGCGCCAGGTACGTCTGCCGCAGCCCCAGCCGGGGCCCGCCGATCCAGTGCGCCGCGCGGACCGGACTGCCGCGTCGGCGCAGCAGCTCCAGTGCGTGGTCGAGGGTCGGGTCGCCGGTCGGCCGTGCGAGCACGACGGCGATCCGGTCGCCCTCCGGTACGATCCGTCCGGCCAGGGACAGCTCGACGAGCTGCGCCCCGGCGAGTCCGAGGTCGAGGGTCTGCGGCTGCGCCGTGGTACCCGTGGTCGGGTCCAAAGCGAGCAGCAAGAGTTCCTCAGGAACAGTTCTGCGGCTCTTGCCCATCCAAGCCTCCCCGCGTGGATGAGAGACAGGGTGACGCCTCTCACACGGGCTTGTCGAGTACGCCTCCGAATCGTGACCTTGCGGTGAAGGCGCGGAACCGGCGACCTCGGGCCCGGCGTCTGACTCTCGAACAGACCGCGGTGCGGCCGTGCGACGGCAATCAGCGCCGGTCGGGCGGGGTGTGCGCGGCGGGATCGGCCGTCGGTGGCGGAGACTGTACAGGTACACGGGGCGGGGCGTCGGCTTCCCGAAATCGGGTCTACCGGTGCCCCGCCGGGCGTTGAGGAGGCTGGGATACGTGGGCGAGTCCCCCGACAGGGTGCTGAGGGACGGCGAGCGGGAGCAGGACCGCGAACGCGAACGGACCGGTACGCCGGCTGCCGGGGCGTCAGCCGGGGCCGGTTCCGCGAATGCGTCTGCGGAGACGTCGGCCGACGCCACGGCCGAGGTACCCGCCGACGCGCCGAAGGCAGGCGCCGAGGGCGGTTCGACCGTACAGCTCCGTGTCCAGGATGTGGACAGCCGGACGACGATGCTGCGGCTGCCGGTGGACAACAAGACCACTGCGCTGCGGCTGCCCGCGGAGCTGGTGAAGCCTGCGGGCGACGACAGTTCCGAGGATGCGGCGGGGGAGAAGGGGGAAGCGTCGAAGGCTGACGGGGCGAAGGGAGCTGCCGAGCGGCCGCCCGCCGCCGACCCGCGTCTCGCCATGCGGACGACTGCGGCGGTGGCGGAGAAGGCCGGCGCCGACGCCGACACGCCCGATGCCGACACCGACGCCGACGCCGCCGGGAAGGCCGACTCGCCGGAGCAGGACGCTCCCGCCGAAGCTGACTCCCCCTCGGACGCGGACTCGGACGCGGACTCGGACGCGGACTCGGACACCGATGCCGGCACCGACTCTCCCGCAGCCACCACCGCAACCGTCGCACTGACCAAGAACGGGCAGCCAGGTCAGCAGGCGGACGAACCGGGTCAGTCGGACCGGACCGAGAAGCTGGAGAAGCTCAAGCCGCTGCGCGCCGCCGCCCCCACCGCCGGGACGGTGCCCGAGCCCCCGGAGCCCACCCCGGCGCCCGAGCCGACCCCCGTCCCGGAGCCGGGGCCCGAGCCGCACCCGGAGCCCAGGCCCCTCCCCGAACCCGAGCCGACCCCGGGCCCCGCACCGCTGCCCGGCCCCGCCCCGAAGCCGACGCCGGGCCCCGGCCCCGCCCCGACGCCGCTGCCCGAGCCGGACCCGCGGCCGGTGCCGCCCGTCCCGCCGCTGCCCCGGCCCGAGCCGTTGCCCCGGCCCGAGCCGCTGCCCTCCCGGCAACCCGCTCCCCAGCCGCAGCCGCAGCCCGCTCCGCAGCCGCAGCCCGCTCCGCAGCCTCAGCCCTCGCCCTCGCCGGAGACCACGGCCGAGGCGATGGAGGTGCTGGCCACCCTCAACGCCCGCCCGGTCTCGCCGCTGCGGCGCGCGCTCAAGCGGATCACCATCTGGACGGTGTTCCTGGCCGTGGTGCTCGGCGCGGTGGTGGTGGCCCAGCTGCTGCGCCCGCTGCCGGACCCGAAGATGCGGATGACCACCGCGGGCAGCTTCAGCTTCTCCGGCGACCAGCTCGACCTCGCCTGGCCGGCCAAGGGCCAGTCCGCCGCCGAGGTGGTCGGCGTCGGCAGCCTCGGCAGCTCGGGCCAGGAGACGCCGGCCTCGATCGCCAGCGTCACCAAGGTGATGAACGCCTACCTGATCCTGCAGAAGTACCCGCTGAAGAAGGGCGAGAGCGGCCCGACGATCAAGGTCGACAAGCAGGCCGCGCAGGAGTCCGGCAACGCCGACGAGTCCCGGGTGACGCTCGTCGAGAACCAGGAGCTCACCGAGTACCAGGCGCTGGAACTGTTGATGCTGCCGTCCGCCAACAACGTGGCCCGGCTGCTCGCCCGCTTCCACTCCGGCTCCGAGGAGGCGTTCGTCAAGCTGATGAACGACACCGCGGCCAAGCTCGGCATGACCAACACCATCTACGCCGACCCGGCGGGATTCAACGCGGACACCAAGTCCACCGCGAAGGACCAGCTGAAGCTGGCCGAGCAGGTCATGAAGGACGACATCTTCCGGCAGATCGTCTCCACCCCGGACACCACGTTCAACAACGTGAAGATCTCCAACACCAACAACCTGATCAACCCGAAGACCGGCGTCATCGGGGTCAAGACCGGCTCCAGCACCCCGGCCGGCGGCTGCCTGATGTGGGCCGCCTACAAGGACATCGGCGGCGTGAAGCGGCTGATCCTCGGCGTCACCCTGGGCCAGCAGGCCACCTCGGCCAACCCGGGCGACGGCATCCTGCCCACCGTGCTCAAGGTCAGCGGCAAGCAGATCCAGGCCGCGCAGAACGGGCTCACCGGCCAGACCGTGGTGAAGAAGGGCGAAGTCGTCGGCACCGTGGACGACGGGCTCGGCGGCAAGGCCCCGGTCGTCGCGACCAAGGACCTCGTGGTGGCCGGCTTCCCGGGCGTCACCGGCACCATCACCCTTGACCCGACCGCGATCCACCACACCGAGAAGGCGGGCAAGGAGGTCGGCAACCTGACCGTCGGCGCGGGCGACAACAGGACGACGGTCCCGGTGGCCCTCCAGTCCGACCTCAACCCGCCGTCCATCCAGTCCCGCCTGCTGCGCCTCCTCTGACCCGCTTCTCCCCGGCTCCCCCGAGGGGGAGCCGGCCCATCCGGCTCCCCCTCGGCCGTTCCCCCGGTCCGCCACCCCCGGCCGACCCCTGATCCGGTACGCTGTGAACGGCCTGGTCACCAACCGGCCGCGCCTCAGTAGCTCAGGGGATAGAGCACGGCTCTCCTAAAGCCGGTGTCGCAGGTTCGATTCCTGTCTGGGGCACAACAGAACCGCAGCTCACAGGCCCTCCTCCCACCCGGGACGGAGGGCCTGCGGCATTCCCACCCGCGTTCGCACCCTCCCGTGCCGGTGCCGGTGCCGGTGCCGGTGCCACCCGGTGGGTTGCTCGCTGTGCAACCTCGGTACGAGTCCGCTCGTACCCGGACGGGCCTCAGCGTTCCGCGCCGGCAAGGGCGTTCGGTCGTGGTCGAGGCAGCTCGGGGCAGGTCGGGACAGGGCGGGCCGCGTCAGCGGACCGGCTCGTCCGGGCGGTCGGCGGGGCCGTCCAGCCCCGGCTCGTCCCACCCGACGCCGCTGAGCCGCGCGCCGTCCAACTCGGCGCCGTCCAGCGGATCGTCCGTCCGTGGCGCTCGGACGGGCGGGACGATGACCCGCTGGACCCGGGGCCTGGTGCGCGAGTTGACCCGCCGTACGTCACGGGCCAGTGCGCCCGGCCGCCAGAGTTCGATCGCGGCGGTCACCGCGCCCAGGACGACGCCGGCGGCCAGCCAGCCCGCGACCACGTCGCTGGGCCAGTGCACGCCCAGGGCGGTCCGGGTCCAGCCGATGGTCAGCACCGTGGCGGTGGCCACCGCGCAGGCGGCGGTGCGGCCGCGGCGGTCCACCCGGTACCAGAGCAGGCCGACCAGGACGGCGCAGGTGATCGCCGAGGCCATCGCGTGCCCGGAGGGGAAGGCCGGGCCGTCGGCGTGCGAGACCGGGTCGGAGAAGGCGGGCCGCTGCCGGTCGACGGCCAGCTTGAGCGCCCATTGAGCGCCCCAGCCGACCAGGGCCTGGGCGGCCACCCAACCGGCCAGCACCCGGGCGCCGATCAGCCAGAGCCAGGCGGCCGCGATGCCGAGGAGTGCACGCATGGTGACCGGGCCGCCGATGTCGGAGAGGGTCTGCACCGCGGCGGTCCAGATCCGGTGTTCCCGCGCGTAGTCGTGGAGTTCGCTGATCCAGTCCTGGTCGAACTGGTACAGGGGGTGCCAGTGGTCCATCACCAACGCCGCCAGGAGGCCGAACAGCGCGGCGCAGCCCAGCGCGAGCGACGCGTCCCGAAGGAGGCGGCGATGACGCACGGTGACGGAAGTCGTGCTGTTGGTCAGGTGCATGCCTGGTACCTTCCCAGCGCCCCGCGTCGATCGCGAACTGGGGTGATAGCGATTTGGCATCTTTTGTGCGGAGGACCTGCGCACGCCGGGTGCGGGCGCGGCCGGAGAGGTGGGTGGAAAGGCGGACGGAAAGGCGCTCGGAAAGGGGCGGCGCGGGAACGTCCGCGATCGTCCGCCTGTTCAACGAATGGGCGACGGTCGCGTGTGCGGTCGGTGAAGAAATGCTCCACGGGCGGTCGCGGGCGAACGCATGAAGTGTCCGAGTGGTCACTGAATGTTCGGAACCGGAGTGAAAACCGGCAGGATACTGCATCGCTGGGAAGAATCTGAGCGACTTGGGAATGTTGTCCGGAATCTCTTCGTTGGATTGTTACGTGTGAGCCCTTAGGGGCCCGCACTTCTTGCCCTCTCAGGCAGGCAGGCAGACCTCGGCAACACCAGCAAAGGGAGCAAGCATGGCCACCCGTGCCGTCGTTCGCGACAGGGCCGACCGGACTCGCGCGGCCCGCCCGACCAACCTCGAGGCCGACCGTGACCTGGTCGGTATGTACCTCGACGAGATCGCCAGGACGCCCCTGCTCGATGCCGCCGAGGAGGTCGAGCTCTCGCTGCGGATCGAGGCCGGCGTGTACGCCCAGCACATGCTGGACGAGGGCGAACTCCCCGACGGCGTCACGCGCGAGGAGCTGGAGGCGATAGCCGCCGACGCCGAGCGTGCCAAGGACGTCTTCATCCGCTCGAACCTCCGCCTGGTCGTGGCGGTCGCGCGCCGCTACCCGCGCAGCGGGCTGCCGCTGCTCGACCTGATCCAGGAGGGCAACGCCGGCCTGGTGCGCGCCGTCGAGAAGTTCGACTACGCCAAGGGTTTCAAGTTCTCCACCTACGCGACCTGGTGGATCCGACAGGCGATCACCCGCTCGATCGCCGACCAGTCCCGCACCATCCGGCTGCCCGTGCACCTGGTCGAGGAACTCGGCCGGATCCGCCGGGTGCAGCGGGAGAAGTCCAAGGAGCTGGGCCGCGAGGCGGAGCCGGCCGAGATCGCGGCCGAGCTGGACACCACCGAGGCCCGGATCAAGGACGTGCTGGACTGGGCGCGGGACCCGGTCAGCCTCAACATGTCGGTCGACGACGAGGGCGAGACCCAGTTCGGTGACCTGGTCGAGGACACCGGGGCGACGTCCCCCGAGGACGCCGTGATGGTGATGCTCCGCCGGGAGGAGCTGGACGACCTGATCGGGCGGCTGGACGACCGTACGGCCTCGATCATCCGCTCCCGCTACGGCATGGAGGACGGCCGCGAGCGCACCCTCACCGAGGTGGGCAAGCAGCACGGCCTCACCCGTGAGCGGATCCGGCAGATCGAGAAGCACGCCCTGGCCGAGCTGAAGAAGATCGCCGACCACGCGGGCTTCGAGGCCGCCTGACGGCCGACGGCCGAGGTCGACCACCCGGGCCCTGGTGCGGAGCGCTCCGCACCAGGGCCCGTGGCGCGTCGCGGGCCTCTTAGGCTGGAGGAACAGGTTGGACCGTGAGCAGGGGACCGGCAGGGAGTGGACAGGGTGAGCGAGCAGCCACAGGAACAGGGACAGGGGCAGGAGGAGCAGGACCGGCAGAAGGCGGCCAGGGCCAAGGCCCGCCTGGTCTTCCGCGACCCGCTGGACCAGCAGTCCCGGGACGACACCGACGCCGGCTGGGGCGATCGCCCCGGGACTGGGGAGAGCGGTGGGCGAGGGCTGGACTGGTACCTGAGCCAGCGCCCGCCGCACCACGGGGACTAGCGAAAACGGGGCTGGGGAGCGGGGGAACGGGACTGGGAACGGGGACCGGGGAACCGGGCGACTAGCGCGCCGTGACCAGCGCGTCGCGGATCTCGGTCAGCAGTTGGACCTCCTTGGCCTCGGCCTCGGCCGCCACCTCGGTGGCGCTCTTGCGCCTGGCCGCCATCCGGTTCATCGGGACGATCAGGACGAAGTAGACGACGGCCGCGGTGATCAGGAACTGCAGGGCGGCGCTGAGCACCGACCCCCACAGGATGAGGATTCCGGACGTGACCTCACCGGTGGCGCTCACCGTGCAGGGCCCCTTGAGGCAGGAACTGTAGGACGCCAGGTCCTTGGTCCCGAAGACGCCGACGATCGGATTGATCACGCCCTTGACGAAGGCGTTGACGATGTTGGTGAAGGCAGCGCCGATCACCACGGCGACGGCGAGTTCGACGACATTTCCACGCAGCAGGAATTCCTTGAAGCCCTTCATGCCGCCTCGAACGACGAAGTCGTTCCGGGGTTACGGGTGATCGTCCGGGGGCCCGGATTGACAACCCGTACGGCCCACCGCGCCGCCCGAGGGCGGCGGCAGCCCGGCCCGCGCGGGCCCGAACGCGAGCGCCGCGGCCACCGCGAGCAGCACCAGTGCGGGCACCCCGGCCCGCCGCCGGACGGCCTGGCGCCAGCGGTGCCACCCGCCGCACCCGCGCCGGATCGGCGGGAAGCTCGGCACCTCCCGCCGCGGCGGCACGGTGGGCGCGGGCAGTGGAACGGACAGGCTCGTGGTCGTCATCGGGGCACCTCCGGATCGGGTCGATCGACATGCGGTCGGTCACCGTGCGGTCGGCCACCGCCCGGTGACCCACACGATGCCCACCCGCGCCGCCGCCGGAAAGCCGGTTCCCACAGCCTGTGGATAAACCCGCCCCTGTGGACAACTTCGTACACTCACACGAGTGAGACCGGCCTCCGCTACTGACGAAGACCGCGCCGGGGCACGTGAGCGCACGCGAAAAGGCCCGTCGCCCCCGCGCGAAGCGGGGCCGACAGGCCTTCCCGTGAAGCTTCAGGAACTCCCGGGAGCCCCCGGGACCGAGGTCAGCTCGCGGCCGGAGCCGGGCTGCTGGACGAGCTGGTCGAGCTGGAGCTGCTGGAAGCGCTCGACGAGCCGGACGACCCCGAGGTCGACGACGACGTCGAGGAGCCGGCGGACGAGCCCGCGCCCACCGAGCTGCTGGAGGACGAGCGGCTGTCGGTCCGGTAGAAGCCCGAGCCCTTGAACACGACGCCCACGGCCGAGAAGACCTTGCGGAGCCGTCCCTGGCAGTCGGGGCACGTGGTCAGCGCCTCGTCGGTGAACTTCTGCACCGCCTCCAGGCCGCTGCCGCACTCGGTGCACTGGTACTGGTACGTGGGCACTTGTCTTCCTCCTGGCACTCTCGCCTGATGAGTGCTAACGATGGTCAATGATGCGGTATTCCGTTGGATCAGTCCAGCGAATCCGGTGTGAGATGAGCCGGTACGGGCCGCGTTCGACCGCTCGCTCAGCCCTTGGCCGCGCCGACCAGCTGCGCCGAGGCGGCGCGCTCGCCGGACCCGGTGCGCTCGCCGGATCCCGCCATCACGTGACCGGTCCGGTGCGGTGCGACCAGCAGGTGCCGCATCGACACCAGCGCGACCAGCCCCAGGCCGGCGCCGACCAGCGGCACCAGGAACCCGGCGGACGGCCCGTGGCCGTCGATCAGCCGCCCGGCCACCATCGAGCCGACGGCCAGGCCCAGGCCGATGGCGCCGGTCAGCCAGGTGAAGGCCTCGGTCTTGGCGCCGTCCTCGACCAGGGTCTCGACCAGGGTGTAGCCGCTGATCAGGGTCGGGGCGATGGCCAGACCGCAGAACAGCCCGGCGATCGACAGGGTGACCAGGTTGGGCATCGCCCAGAGCGTCGAGCAGCCCACCACCAGCAGGGCGTAGCTGATGACCATCCGGTGCTGGACGGCCCGACGCCAGGCGATGACGCCGTAGAGCACGCCGGCCACCATCGAGCCGCCGGCGAAGATCCCGTACACGGTGCCGGCGGCGCCGTGCTGGCCGACCGAGTCGGCGAAGGCGTTCACCGAGACCTGCATCCCGCCGAACACGGCCCCCACCCCGAGGATCACCCCGGCCAGCAGCCGGACGCCGGGCGAGGCCAGCGCGGAGGCGCGTCGCGCGCCGGGCCGCGGGGTGTTCCGGGCGGGCGCGGTGCCGCGCCGGGCGGCGAAGACCAGGCCGCCGACGAAGGTCAGTGCGGCCTCCGTGATCAGCGCGGTGGACGGACTGACCGAGGTGGCGATCTTGGCGGCCAGGATCGGACCGATCACGAAGGTGAACTCGTCCGTCACGGACTCGAAGGCGAACGCGGTGCTCACCTTGGCCGCCGAGGAGGCGGACGCGCCGTCGGCGCCGATCGTGGCGATCCAGCGGGCCCGGACCATCGCGCCGATCTGCGGAACGCTCGCGCCGGTCGGAACGGCGGCCAGGAACAGGCTCCAGGCCGGCGCGTGGCCGAGCGCCAGGGTGATCAGCAGGGCGACCGAGGCCGCGTGCACCGCGACGGTCGGGACGAGGACGGCGGCCTGCCCGTACCGGTCGGCGAGGCGCCCGGTCTGCGGGCCGATCAGGGCCTGCGCGACGGCGGCGATCGCGGTGACGGTGCCGGCGGTGCCGTACGAGCCGTGGGTGTCCTTGACGAGCAGCAGGATGCCCATGCTGAGCATCGCGTAGGGCAGCCGCGCGATGAAGGCGGGGGCGAGGAACGTCCAGGCGCCGGGCGTGCGCAGCAGCGCGCCGTACCCGACCTTGGCGGGCGTCTCGGCGGCGGTGTCCACAGTGCTGGCCGCGGTGTCCAGAGCGGTGTCCGGAGTGGAGTCCGCGGCGATCTCGACCGTTCGGCGGGCCGTCACGGTCGGTCCTTCCTGCTGCCTGGTAGCGCGGCAGGGCATGGGGTGGCCCCGACGGCGCCGAGAGTCGTCCTCTCGCGCGTCGACCGGGGTAGATACCGGGTCGGCCGGGCCTGGTGGGCCGGGGCCGGACCGCGGCCGCCGAGCGGTCGCGCCAACTCTGCGTCAGGCAGATGCTGGGGGTGGTCTAACGGTAGTTATACGGCGTAGTCGGACCAGCATACAGTTACGCGCGTAGATTCCGCCAGGCCACCTACCTCACGGCAGCACCCGTAGCCCCGGCACTCCCCGCCGTCACCGCCCCTTCAGCCACCCCGCCAGCTTGCCGCCCTTGTCCACGGCCCGCAGCCGCCGCTCCGCCGCCTCGCTCACCTCGTCCGTGGTGACCACCAACAGCTCGTCCCCGCCGCGCAGCATCGTCGCCTTGTCCGGCACGAAGGAGTTGCCCTCCCGCACGACCAGGGTGACCGCCGCCCCCTTGGGCAGCCGCAGCTCGCTGATCTCCACGCCGGACATCCGTGAGGCCGGGGAGAGCGAGACCGACAGCAGGTGCCCGTGCAGCTTCTCCAGCGGCGCGGACTCGATGCCGAGGTCCTGGCCCATCGCGCCCTCGCCGATCTTCAGCCGCCTGGCCATCCAGGGCAGCGTCGGGCCCTGGAGCAGGGTGAAGACGACGACCAGGATGAAGACGATGTTGAACACGTCCCCGGCCCTGTGCGCCCCGGAGACCACCGGGATGGTGGCCAGCACGATCGGCACCGCCCCGCGCAGCCCGGCCCAGCTCAGCAGCGCCTGCTCGCGGCCGGGCACCCGGAACGGGGTCAGTGTGAGGATCACGGACAGCGGCCGGGCCAGGAAGACCAGCACCGCGCCGATCACCAGCGCGGGCACCACGGCGCCGCCCATGCTCTCGGGCGCGGCGAGCAGCCCGAGCAGCACGAACATGCCGATCTGCCCGATCCAGGCCAGCCCGTCGGCGAAGCCGCGCACGGCCGGTCCGTGCGGCAGCTTGGAGTTCCCGAGGATCACCGCGCTGATGTAGACGGCGAGGAAACCGGAGCCGTGCAGCAGCGAACCGCCGGCGTAGGCGAGCACGGTCAGCGCCACCACGGCGATCGGGTACAGGCCCGAGGAGGGCAGCGCGACGTGCTTGATCGCGAACGCGCCGAGCTTGCCGACGGCCAGTCCGATCGCCGCCCCGATCGCCAGCTCGGCGACGATGGTGCCGAGCAGCACGTACCAGGTGTCCGGTTCGCCGGTGGAGGCGAAGGCGACGACCAGGATGACCACGGGCGCGTCGTTGAAGCCGGACTCGGCCTCCAGCAGGCCGGTGAGCCGGTGCGGCAGCGGGACCATCCGCAGCACCGAGAAGACGGCCGCGGCGTCGGTGGAGGAGACGATCGCGCCGAGCAGCAGCGAGGTCCGCCAGTCCAGGCCGACCAGCCAGTGCGCGCCGGCCGCGGTGACGAAGACGCTGATCCCGACGCCGACGGTGGCCAGCACGGTGGCCGCCGGCAGCGCCGGTCTGACCTCGCGCCAGTTGGTCTTGAGGCCGCCCTCGGCCAGGATCACCACGAGCGCCGCGTAGCCGAGCACCTGGGTCAGCTCGGCGTTGTTGAAGGTGACGCCGATCCCGTTCTGGCCCAGTGCCACGCCGATCCCGAGGTAGATCAGCAGACTGGGCAGGCCTGATCGGGTCGAGAACCGGACGGCGACCACCGCGAAGAGCAGGATCACGGAGGCTTCGAGCAGGAGCTGGTTCAGGTGGGCGACGTTCACGCAGTGGCACCTCGGGCAGGCATGGGCGGGCGGGGTGTCAGGTGGTGCTGGGGTGTTCCGTGTGTACAGGGAGGGTGCTGTCGAGCACCGGCCCGCTAAGAAGTCGTCAATGCTCCTGTTGCGGATCGTTACTCAGTCTAACATTTTGCCATGTCTTTAGTTTGGTCCCCCGTTCACAGCGCTCCGCCGACTCGGCCTAATGTGGTTCCCTGTCACGGCCCAAGGCCCTGGACACGCCCGCCCGCCCCGAAGTCAGGACCGCAAGGACCCAGATGCCCCGCTCGAAGAAGTTCCGGCGCGCCCGTCTGATCGTGATCGTGCTGGTCGTGCTGCTGGTGGCCGGCGTCGGCTACGGCGGCTACCGCGGGGTCACCGCGGTCCGTGCGTCCTTCCCGGAGGTGGACGGGACGGTCAAGGTGGCGGGCCTGAGCGCGCCGGTCGACGTCAAGCGCGACGCCAACGGCATCCCGCAGCTGTACGCGGACACCTCCGAGGACCTGTTCCGCGCCCAGGGCTACGTCCAGGCCCAGGACCGCTTCTGGGAGATGGACGTCCGACGGCACATCACCGCGGGCCGGCTGTCCGAGATGTTCGGCGACAGCCAGGTCGACACCGACTCCTTCATCCGCACCATGGGCTGGCACCAGGTGGCGGAGCAGGAGTTCAAGACCAAGCTGTCGCCGGAGACCAAGAAGTACCTGCAGGCCTACGCGGACGGCGTGAACGCCTGGCTGGCCGAGCACCCCGGCGGGGAGAAGGCCTCGCTGGAGTACGCCGTGCTCGGCGCCGTCAACAGCGGCTACAAGCCCGAGCAGTGGACCCCGGTGGACTCGGTGGCCTGGCTCAAGGCGATGGCCTGGAACCTCTCCGGGAACCTCCAGGAGGAGATCGACCGCTCGCTGCTCGCCCAGGACTTCGGCCCGGACAAGATCGCCGAGCTGTACCCGGACTACCCGTACTCCCGCAACGGCACGATCGTGAAGACCGGCACCGTCAGCGGCGACACCTACCGCCCCGCCGACGGCTCCACCCAGCCCGGTGCGACCTCCGGCGGCAACACCGCCCAGGGCGCCGCCACCACCAAGGCGCTGGTCCAGGGCCTCACCGACCGGATCGACGGGATGCCGCAGCTGCTCGGCCGCCCCGGCCAGGGCATCGGTTCCAACTCCTGGGTGGTCGCCGGCTCGCACACCACCACCGGCAAGCCGCTGCTGGCCAACGACCCGCACCTCGGCCCCGGCCTGCCCTCGGTCTGGTACCAGATGGGCCTGCACTGCCGGACCGCCTCGCCGGCCTGCCAGTTCGACGTCTCCGGCTTCACCTTCGCCGGCATGCCCGGCGTGGTGATCGGCCACAACAAGGACATCGCCTGGGGCTTCACCAACCTCGGCGCCGACGTCTCCGACCTCTACCTGGAGAAGGTGACCGGCCCGGACACCTACCAGGTGGACGGCAAGGACGTGAAGTTCGACCTCCGCAAGGAGACCATCAAGGTCGCCGGCGGCGAGGACCGCACCATCACCGTCCGCACCACCCAGACAGGCGCCCCGCTCATCTCCGACACGAGCACCGAGCAGCAGAACGTCGGCAAGTACGCCCCCAACGGCAGCTCCGCCCCCGACCGCGGCACCGGCGGCTACGGCGTCGCCCTGCAGTGGACGGCGCTCAGCCCCGGCAGGACCATGGACGCCGTGTTCGAGCTGGACCGGGCGAAGAACTGGGACGACTTCCGGAACGCCGCCAAGGACTTCGCCGTCCCCGCGCAGAACCTGATCTACGCCGACGCCAAGAACATCGGCTACCAGGCCCCCGGCGTCATCCCGGTGCGCGGCAAGGGCGACGGCTCCATGCCCGCCCCGGGCTGGGACTCCTCCTACCAGTGGAAGCCGGACCCGGTCCCCTTCACCGCCCTGCCGTACAGCTTCAACCCGGCCGTCGGCTACATCGTCACCGCCAACCAGGCCGTGGTCGACCCGAGCTACAAGTACAACCTGACCAAGGACTGGGAGTACGGCACCCGGGCCAAGGAGATCACCGACCAGATCGAGGGCCTGCTCAAGAACAACGGCAAGATCTCGCCGGACGACATGCAGACCCTCCAGCTGGACAACACCAGCACCATGGCCAAGACGCTGGTCCCGCTGCTGCTCAAGCAGCAGATCGACGACCCGTACGTGCGCCAGGCCCAGGACCTGCTGAAGGACTGGAACTTCCACCAGGACGCCGACTCGGCCGCCGCCGCCTACTACAACGGCGTCTGGCGCAACCTGCTCATCCTCGCCTTCGGCCAGAAGTTCCCGGCCGACATCCGGGCCAAGAACAACTGCCTGCTGGTGCGCCAGCAGGACGACCCGACCAAGCCGGACAGCTCCAGCAAGATCGTCACCGAGTGCGGCACCCGCGACCCGGGCAAGGCCCAGCCGGACGGCGGCGACCGCTGGACCGAGGTGGTGCGCGCCCAGCTCGACAAGCCCGACAGCTCGTGGTGGACGTACATCGACTCCCAGCACAAGGAGCAGAAGGGCCTGGACAACCTGCTCAAGGAGGCGATGAAGAACGCCCGGCAGGACCTGACCTCGCTGCTCGGCAAGGACATCTCCACCTGGAGCTGGGGCCGCCTGCACAAGCTGGAGCTGCGCGAGCAGACCCTCGGCACCGACAACTCCTCGATCGCCTCCGGCGCCGTCCACAAGCTGCTCAACCGCGGCCCCTACCGCCTCTCCGGCAGCTCGGCGGCGGTCGACGCGGCGGGCTGGAACGCGGCGGCCGGCTACCAGGTCGACTGGATCCCGTCGATGCGGATGGTGGTCGACCTGAACGACCTGGACTCCTCGCGCTGGATCAACGTCGGCGGCGAATCCGGTCACGCGTTCCACGCCAACTACAACGACCAGACCGACCTCTGGCTCAAGGGCAAGCTGCTGACCTGGGCGTTCACCCCGGACGCGGTCGAGAAGGCCACCAAGCACAAGCTGGTGCTCAGCAACGGCTGACGCCCGTACGGCACGCGGCGCGGCCCCGTTCCCCTCCCCGGGGAGCGGGGCCGCCGCCGTCTCAGCCGAGCGCCCGCACCCCCGAGGGCGTGACCGCCAGGTCCACCGGCAGGTCGTGCGGCTCGGCCGGCACCCGCTCCAGCAGCTCGTGCTCGTACAGCAGCACCGCCAGCACCGGCCGCACCCCCGCCCGCCCCAGCCGGGCCAGCACCCGGTCGTAGCTGCCGCCGCCCCGGCCCAGCCGCAGCCCGCCCCGGTCCACCGCCAGGCCCGGCAGCAGCACCACCGAGGCCCCCGTCACGGCCTCCGGCCCCAGCCGCGGCCCGACCGGCTCCAGCAGCCCGCGCCCGGCCGGGGCCAACGCCTCCGGCCCGGCGTACTCGGCCCAGTCCAGGTCGTTGTCCGGCAGCAGGACCGGCAGCAGCACCCGCACCCCGCTCTCGCGCAGCGCGTCCAGCAGCGGCCTGGTCCCGGGCTCCGCGCCCACCGAGACGTAGGCGGCCACCGTGGCGCCGGGCGCGGCCAGCTCCCAGGCGTGTCCGGCCAGCGCGCGGGCGGCCTCAGCGCGCCCCTCGGCGGTGAGCGCGCGGCGCCGCGTCAGCAGCCGTGTCCTCAGGTCGCTCTTCTCGTTGTGCACCGGATCCTCCACGTCCGAAAACCGTGACGCGCAGAGCCTGACACGCGAAAGGGCGCCCCGATTGTCCACCCCGTTGCTGGTCCAGGCCCTGGCCGCGCTGAGCGCCCCCGCGCTGGCCGGCGCCACCGTGCTCGGACTGCGCGTGCGCCGGGAGCGGACCGAGGCCGCCGAGGACCGGGAACGGCTGAACGGGCGGATCGCCGAACTGGAGGAGCGTTGCGCCGAACTGGAGCGCACCGCCTCCTGCGACTCGCTCACCGGCGTCTGGAACTACCGCCACCTGCAGCTCACCCTGGACCGGGAGATCGAACGGGCCCGCCGCGCCGAGCACACCGGCCAGGCCGACGGCCCGCGCCCGCTGGCCGTGCTGCTGCTGGAGATCGCCGGCTTCGACGCGGTCATCGCCGAGCACGGCCGCGCCCGCGGCAACGCGATACTGCGCGACCTCGCCCAGCGGCTCGCGATGGAGATCCGCCGCGCCGACACCCTGGGCCGCTACAGCGGCGAGGAGTTCCTGGTGGTGCTGCCGGACACCGGCTCCGAGGGCGCCGTGCAGGTCGCCGAGCGGCTGGTCTGGTCGGTCCGCCGGCACCTGCTGCTCGACTGGTCCTCCGGCACCCGGGCGCCCCGCCCGGTCGGGGGCAACGGCCTGACCGCCGCCGTCGGCATCGCCGTGCTGCCCGAGGACGGCACCCACGCGGCCGTCCTGCTGCGCTCCGCGGACGCCGCGCTGGCCGCGGCGCGGGCGGCCGGCGGCGACTGCTGGCGGATCGCACCGCGCCCCGGACAGCCCTCCGGCGGGCCCCGTGAGCAGCCCCCTTCCGCCCCGCAGCGGCCGTCGACTGCCGAACGTGACCGTTCGGGAAAGGCGGGTAGTCTGTCGGCCTGTACCGGACGGGACCCCCTGGCCCAACCGGTCACTGCCCATCCGCCTGCCACTGCGGCCGTGCCCCGAGACGTGCTGTCCTAGCCGTCCGAACGCGCTCGGCCCCGGGCGAAAACGTGCCTGAGTAAGGTAAACGCATGACGACGACCACCTCCCGAATTCCGGTAACCAAGGCCGTGGTACCCGCGGCCGGACTGGGCACCCGCTTCCTCCCGGCGACCAAGGCCACCCCGAAGGAGATGCTGCCCGTCGTCGACAAGCCGGCCATCCAGTACGTCGTCGAGGAGGCCTCCGCCGCCGGCCTGTCCGACATACTGATGGTCACCGGCCGTAACAAGCGCGCGCTGGAGGACCACTTCGACCGCGCCTACGAGCTGGAGGAGCTGCTCGTCCGCAAGGGCGACGAGGACCGCCTGCGCCGGGTCCGCGAGTCCGTCGAGCTGGCCAACATGCACTACGTCCGCCAGGGCGACCCGAAGGGCCTCGGCCACGCCGTCTCCGTCGCGGAGCAGCACGTCGCCGGCCAGCCCTTCGCCGTCCTGCTCGGCGACGACCTGATCGACCCGCGCGACCCGCTGCTCGCCCGCATGATCGAGGTGCAGCAGGAGCTCGGCGGCTCGGTCGTCGCCCTCATGGAGGTCGACCCCTCCCAGATCCACCTCTACGGCTGCGCCGCCGTCAAGGCGAACAGCTTCGGCGAGGACGTCTTCCAGGTGACCGACCTGGTCGAGAAGCCCGAGCCCGGAGAGGCCCCCTCCAACTACGCCGTCATCGGCCGCTACGTCCTCGACCCGCTGGTCTTCGACGTGCTGCGGGAGACCCCGCCCGGCCGCGGCGGCGAGATCCAGCTCACCGACGCCCTGCGCGAGCTGACCACCCGCGACGCCGAGGCCGGCGGCCAGGTGCACGGCGTGCTCTTCAAGGGCCGCCGCTACGACACCGGTGACCGCGCCGACTACCTGCGCGCTATCGTCCGACTGGCCGCCGAGCGCGAGGACCTCGGCCCGGAGTTCCGCTCCTGGCTGCGCGAGTTCGTCGGTTCCGAGCTGCAGGACTGACACACCACACAGAGAGCGAGCCGCCGATGACCGGGTCCACGGAGCACAGCACCACCCCCGCAGCCTGCTGCGACGGGTCCGCGGACCGGCCACCGGCGGCTCCTCGTTTCTGGACCGTGGACGAGCACCGCGCCGACGTGCTGGCCGCCGTCGGCCCACTGCCCGTGATCGAGCTCCAACTGCTCGACGCCCAGGGCTGCCGGCTGGAGGAGGACGTGGTCGCCGACGGCGACCTGCCGCCCTTCGACAACAGCTCGATGGACGGCTACGCGGTCCGCACCGCCGACACCGAGGGCGCCACCGACACCTACCCGTCGGTGCTCACCGTCGTCGGCGACATCGCCGCCGGCGCGGGCGAGCTGCCCAAGGTCGGCCCCGGCCAGGCCGCCCGGATCATGACCGGCGCACCCCTGCCGCCCGGCGCCCAGGCCGTCGCCCCGGTCGAGTGGACCGACGGCGGTACCGGCACCGGGCTGGCCGCCGCCGCGATGACCGCGCCGGTCGCGGACGAGGAGGTCCGGGTGCTGCGCCCGGTCGCCGAGGGCGCGCACATCCGCCGCCGCGGCAGCGACGTCGCGGCCGGCACCACCGTGCTGACGGCCGGCACCCGGCTCGGCCCCACCCAGCTCGGCCTGCTCGCCGCGGTCGGCCGGGCCACCGTGAAGGTCCGCCCGCGCCCCCGGGTGGTGGTGCTCTCCACCGGTAGCGAGCTGGTCCAGCCCGGCGAACCGGTCGGGCCCGGGCAGATCGCCGACTCCAACAGCTTCACCCTCACCGCGGCCGCCCAGGAGGCCGGCGCCATCGCCTACCGGGTCGGCGCCGTCCCCGACGACGCGGACCGGCTGCGCGCCGTCCTGGAGGACCAGCTCGGCCGGGCCGACCTGATCGTCACCAGCGGCGGGGTCAGCGTCGGCGCCTACGACGTGGTCAAGGAGGTCTTCGAGTCCTTCGGGGGCGGCGCCCGCGGCGGAGCCGCTAATGTCGAGTTCCGCAAGCTGCGGATGCAGCCCGGCAAGCCGCAGGGCTTCGGCCGGATCGGCGGCGCGGCCGGGGTGCCGCTGCTCGCCCTGCCCGGCAACCCGGTGAGCGCCTACATCTCCTTCGAGCTCTTCGTCCGCCCGGTCATCCGCACCATGCTGGGTGCGGCCGACGTCCACCGCCCGGTGGTGCGCGCGCTCTGCCCGTCCGCGCTGCGCTCCCCGGCCGGCCGCCGGCAGTTCCTGCGCGGCAGCTACTCGGCGGCGGACGGCACCGTGGAGCCGGTGGGCGGCGCCGACTCGCACCTGGTCGGGGCACTGGCCCGGGCGAACTGCCTGATCACCGTCCCCGAGGACACCACCGAGCTGCCGGCCGGCAGCGAGGTCGACGTGGTGCTGCTGGAGTCCTGACCGCGGTCCCCGCCCCGAGCCGAAGGGCGCGCCGGTGCCGAGAGGGAGAAGCGAGGGAGCGCCGACCGTCGGCGCCGGGTCGGGAGCGCCCGGAGGCGAGCGGGCGAGTGAGAGAGCGGTACCGTAGCGCGGTATTCGACCTGCGCGCCCCTGGAGTTACCCGTGACGACACCGAACCCCGGCGACCGCCTCACCCACGTCGACGAACAGGGCGCCGCCCGGATGGTCGACGTGTCCGAGAAGGCCACCACCGCGCGCACCGCCGTCGCCGCCGGGCGGGTCCGGGTCTCCCCGCGGGTGGTGGAACTGCTGCGGGGGGAGGGCGTGCCCAAGGGCGACGCCCTCGCGGTGGCCCGGATCGCCGGGATCATGGGCGCCAAGCGGACCCCGGACCTGATCCCGCTCTGCCACCCGATCGCGGTCTCCGGCGTCAAGGTCGACCTCGCCGTCGCGGACGACGCGGTCGAGATCACCGCCACTGTGAAGACCACCGACCGCACCGGCGTCGAGATGGAGGCGCTGACCTCGGTGACGGTCGCCGCGCTGACCGTGATCGACATGGTCAAGGCGGTGGACAAGGGCGCCGCCATCGAGTCCGTCCGGGTGCTCAGCAAGACCGGCGGCAAGAGCGGCGACTGGTTCGCGCCGGAGGTGGCGGAGTGAGTGAGCGAAGCGAGCTCACCGTCGAAAGGTGCGGGTTGCGCGAAGCGCCTGCCGAGCGAAGCGAGGTGGGCGCATGAGGGCGCTCGCCGTGACGGTCTCCAACCGGGCCTCGGCCGGGGTGTACGAGGACAAGGGCGGCCCGCTGCTGGTGGCCGGTCTGACCGCGATGGGCTTCACCGTCGACGGCCCCCGGGTCGTCCCGGACGGCGAGCCGGTCGAGGCGGCGCTGCGCGAGGCCGTCGCCGCCGGGTACGACGTGGTGCTGACCACCGGCGGCACCGGCATCTCGCCGATGGACCTCACCCCCGAGATGACCGCCCGGGTCATCGACCGGCAGGTCCCCGGCATCGCCGAGGCCGTCCGCGCGTACGGCCGTGACAAGGTGCCGACCGCGGCGCTCTCCCGCGGGCTCGCCGGGCTCGCCGGACGTACCCTGATCGTCAACCTGCCGGGTTCGACCGGCGGCGTCAGGGACGGTCTGGCCGTCCTGGAGCCGCTGCTCGCCCACGCCGTCGACCAGCTCGGCGGCGGGGACCACCCCCGGCCCGACGCACCAGCTTCCGGGAGAGCGCACTGAACGCCGGCTGGCCGGTAGAGCTCCAGGAGGGGGAGGTCGTGCTGCGCCCGATCCGGGCCCGCGACCAGCGCGAGTGGCAGGAGGTGAGCCGCCGCAACCGGGACTGGCTGCGCCGCTGGGAGGCCACCGTGCCGCCCGGCCCGGCGGGCCAGGCCGCCGGGCCCCGCCCGACCTACCGGCAGATGGTCCGCTTCCTGCGCGGCGAGGCCTCGGCCGGCCGGATGCTGCCCTTCGTGGTGCTCTACAAGGGCCAGCTGGTCGGCCAGTTGACCGTCGGTGGGATCACCTGGGGCTCGATGTGCTCGGCCAACGTCGGTTACTGGATCGACGAGGCGGTGGCCGGCCGGGGCATCATGCCGACGGCCGTGGCGCTTTCGGTGAACTACTGCTTCCACACCCTCGGTCTGCACCGGATCGAGGTCTGCATCCGTCCGGAGAACGGCCCCAGTCGACGGGTGGTGGAAAAGCTCGGCTTCCGCTCGGAGGGAATCCGCCCGCGCTATCTCCACATCGACGGGGACTGGCGGGACCACCTGGTCTACGCGCTGACCGCCGAGGAGGTCCCGGAGGGGATGCTGGAGCGCTGGCGGGCGCTCAGTTCCGGGCGAGAACTCGATAATTGAATATATGTTCGAATGAAATATCGATATCGCATCGGCGCGGTGGCGGACCGTCACAAATGCCGGCAAAATAGTCGGAGAACCAGCTTGATCACACGACACGCCGCGCCAAATTGCTGCCAGGCCTTCCCCGGCGCCCGTACGGTGTGAATCGTGAGCAGTAGCGGCCTTATCTACGCCGTCATCGTAGGGGCCTGGGCCGCCTATCTGGTGCCGATGTGGCTCCGCAGGCAGGACGAACTCAACGAGGCGCGCCCGACGGAACGCTTCAGCACCGCCATCCGCCTGCTGGCCGGGCGTTCGGCGCTGGAGCGGCGGGCGGCCCGGGCCCTGGGCGACGAACCGCGTGACGGCGAGCAGAGCAACGACGGTCCTCCCGAACGGGACGAGGCCGCCTCCGGCGACCCCGTCGCGCGGGAGCCCGAACCCCCGGTGGAGCGTCCGGCCGAACGGCCCGCCCCCGTGCGGGCGGGCGGAGCCGAGCGCCGGGCGCGGCTGCTGGCCCGCCGGCGCCGGATGGTCACCGCCCTCTTCCTCGCCTTCGCCCTCGGCGCGGTGGTCGCCGCGGTGGCCGGCCTGGCCTTCCTCTGGGTCCCGGCGGTCCCGGCGGTCCTCCTCACCCTCTACATCGGCCACCTGCGCAGGCTGGAGCGCCAGCGGTACGAGGTGAAGCTGGACCGGGCCCGGGCCGCCCAGGCGGCCGAGCGGCTGCGCCAGCGCGAGCGGCAGCGCACCGAGGCCCCGGCGGACGACCGGCCCACGGTCGAGGCGCCCGTCGCGGAGGAGCCGGACCAGGCCGCCCCCGCCGAGCACCGCTCCGGCCGCCGTCCGCACCTGCGGCTGGCCGCCGACGCGGGGGAGGCCACCGTCTCCGTGCCCTCCGCCTCGGCGGTGGCCGAGGCGACCGAGCACGAGGAGTGGGTCGACGGCATGCGCGAGCGCGGCGCGGCCGGCCCGGACTCCTGGGAGCCGGTGCCCGTCCCGCTGCCGACCTACGTCACCGCGCCGGTCGCCCCCCGGGTCTCCCGCGGCCTCGACCTGTCGGCCCCCGGCACCTGGACCGCCGGCCGCCCCGCCGAGTCCCGCAGCACCCCGCTGTTCGACCAGTACGCGGAGGCCCCGGTTCCGGAGTCCCGCCCGCGCGCGGCCAACGAATGACCGCCGTGACCACCCCCGACCCGGGGGTGGTCACGGACCCCCTCCGAAAGGTGCTAGAGTTTCTTCTCGTTGGGGCTGTGGCGCAGTCCGGTAGCGCACCTCGTTCGCATCGAGGGGGTCAGGGGTTCGAATCCCCTCAGCTCCACCCAACGGGCCGGTTCCGACCGGTTCAGCAAATCCCGCCGGGAGTCAACTCCCGGCGGGATTTCGCGTTTTGTGGCTCCCTGCGGGGGCGGGCAGTCGACTCGTGACGGAGCTCACGCACCTTTGACCAGGGGGAATCTGACGGACTTTGGGACTCGGGGCGTCTCAGAGGGGTCGGTTATGGTGGGTGGGCCCAGACGGTGACGAGGGAAACGATCTGGTCTATCTCAACGGGGTGCCATCGCGGTGCGCGAGTTCGGTCTGAAACGGTGGACGCGGCAGGCGGACCCGGAGGGCCCCGGCGGCGGCCCGGCAAACGGAAGACCGAATTCCTGGACCATCGCGGCGGCTTGCGTCGCCGTGGTGTCCTTGGCGGCGTTCGTCGTCCAGCGGCACCTGCACGGGGCGAACATGGTCGACATGCTCGTCTACCGGGCCGAGGGGCAGGCCGTCGTCAACGGGGACGACCTGTACGCGATGCGGCTGCCCGGCTGGGACCTGCCGGCCACCTACCCGCCGTTCGCCGCGATGCTGTTCGTGCCGAGCACCTGGTTCGACGTGAGCCCGCTGCGCGTCCTGGTGATGCTCGGCAACTACGCGCTGCTCGGCCTGGCCGTGCACCTGTCGCTCAAGCTGGCCGGCTGGCCGGCCCGGCGGTACCGCCCGGCCGCCACGATCCTCGCCACCGGCCTCGGTGTCTGGCTGGAGCCGGTGTACACCACCTTCCAGTACGGCCAGGTCAACCTCGCCATCCTCTGCCTGGTGCTGTGGGACCTGACCCGCTCGGACCGCGGCCGGTTCAAGGGCGTCGGCATCGGCCTGGCCACCGCGATCAAGATCACCCCGGGCCTGTTCACCGTCTACCTGTTCCTGACCGGCCGGATCCGGGCCGCCCTGGTCTCCATCGGCACCTTCCTGGCGGCCGGCCTGATCGGCTGGGTCGCGCTGCCGGACGGCTCGTACGGCTTCTGGACCAAGTACCTGTGGGACCCGAGCCGGGTCGGCGTGACCGTGCTGGTGGACAACCAGTCGCTGCGCGGGGCGGTCTGCCGGCTGCTCGACGTCAACGACCCCGGCGCGGTCGGGCTGATCGCCTCCGCGCTGGTCGCCACGCTCGGGCTCGGGGTGGCCGTGCTCGCCGGGCGCTCCGCCCGCGTGCTGCGCCGGGCCGACGCCTGGGGCGCCGTCTGCACCGCCCTCACCGCGCTGCTGGTCTCCCCGATCAGCTGGACCCACCACTGGGTCTGGTGCATCCCGCTGATCGCGCTGCTGGCCGCGGAGGCCCGGAGCACCGGCCGCCGGGTGCTGCTGGGCGTGACGCTGGTGGTGTTCCTCTCCCACGTGATGTGGACCGTGCCGCACCGCTGGGGCCGTGGGGTCGCCTGGTACTGGCAGCTGCCCGGCTCGATCTACCCGCCGCTGGGCATCGCCGTGCTGGTCGTCATCGGCCTGCGGCTGTACCGCGCCCGCCGGCAGGCGGTCGACGCCTCGGCCGGGGCCTGGGCACTGCTCGGCGCCAGGCTCGACCACGATGCCGACCGTGACCGCGATGCCGACCGAGATCACGCCCTGACCAATCGGGCCTGACGGACCAGAGACGGACCGGAGCCGACGTGACCACCCAGACCGCGACCCCGTCGTCGCCCCCGGCCGCCGTGCCCGCCGCCCGCAGGGCCGCGGCCGTCCTGGGCACGCCCGCCCGACGCACCGTGCTGCTCGGCGTGCTGTGCTTCGTGGTGATGTGCGCCATCGGCCTGCAGGGCTGGGCCTCCGTCTCGCTCGGCGGCTTCGACCTCGGCATCTTCGACCAGGGCGTGCGCGGGTACGCCCACTTCGGACTGCCGGTCTCGACGCTGAAGTACTACCACCACGAGTTCCCGCCCGGGTTCTCGCTGCTGGGTGACCACTTCTCCCCGGTGCTGGCGCTGCTCGCGCCGCTGTACTGGATCTGGGACGACCCGCGCTCGCTGATCATCGGGCAGGCGCTGCTGTTCGCGCTCGGGGTGCCGCTGATCCGCCGGATCGCCGCGCACTCCTTCGCCGCCGCCGAGCCGCGCACCGCCCGCCGGGCCGCCGACCTGGCCGGACTGGTCTACGCGCTCGGCTGGCCGCTGCTGGTCGCGTCCCGGGTCGGCTTCCACGAGGTCGCCTTCGCCGTCCCGCTGACCCTGCTGATGCTGGAGCGCGGCCAGGCCCGCCGCTACGGCACGGTGGTGCTCGCCGCGGTGCTGCTGTGCTGCACCAAGGAGGACCTGGGGCTGCTGGTCGGCGCGTACGGGCTGGTGCTGCTGCTGCGCACCCGCCGCACCGGGGACCGCGCCGGGCGGTTCACCGGGGTCGGGCTGCTGCTCGGCGGACCGATCGCCTCGGCGGTGGCGATCAAGTGGCTGATCCCGGCGATGGGCGGCGAGCCGGGCTACTACTGGAACTACAAGGCGCTCGGCGACGATGGCGGCGAGGCGCTGCGGAACCTGCTGCACGACCCGTTCCTGCTGGTGCAGACCGCCTTCGACCAGCCGCTGAAGCCGCTGCTGCTGCTCTGGCTGTTCGGCACGCTGTTCCTGCTGCCGCTGCGCTCGGCCACCGTGCTGTGCATGGTGCCGCTGCTGGCCGAGCGGATCCTCTCCAGCAACCCCAACCACTGGTCGATCGCCCGGCACTACGACTCGATGCTCTGGCCGGTCCTGCTGGCCGCCACGGTCGAGGTGCTGGGGCGGATGAGCGGCGTCGAACGGCCCGAGCGGACCCGTCGGCGGGCCCGGCTGCTGGGCCTGGGCACGGTCGGGGTGGCGCTGGTCGCGGCGGTGCCGATCGGGCTGCTGCAGCTGGCGGTGCCGTCCTCCTGGGAGCCCCGGGCGAGCGAGGCGGCGCTGGTCCGGGCGGCCGCGCTGATCCCGGACGGCGCCTCGGTGGAGGCGGACAACCAGATCGCGCCGCGGCTGACCGCCCGGACCGACGTGGTGCTGGTGGACGGGACGCCGCGCGGGCGCGAGTACGTGCTGACCCGGTCCGACAAGCGGTCCTTCCCGTTCAAGACGGACAAGGAGCAGGCCGACCGGATCCGGCTGCTGCTGGCGCACGGCTACCGGCAGCTCTGGGCCGAGGACGGCGTGGTGCTGCTGCACCGGGAGAGCACCGAGCCGGTGCCCGGCGAGCACGTGCCGGGGCCGGGCAGCAAGCCGGTCCAGGACGAGGTGCCGTCCGACGTGGGGCACAACCTGTTCAAGGGCTGACCCGGGGGCGAGGACCCGGGGCGGAGACGCCGGAGGGCCGGCCCGAAGGTGTCCGGCCGGCCCTCGCTCGTGCGGGGTTACTACGGGCGCTCGGCGTAGGAGCCGTGCTGGTGCGAGCCCTGGGGCGGGACGGCGCCGTAGTGGCCGGGGCGGCGCCCGCGCGGGTGCCGGGTCAGGTGGTAGCCGAGGACGCCGGCCAGGGCGGCCAGGAAGCCGCCGCCGATGGTCCAGTACCAGCGGCTGTTCCAGCCGGAGAACCAGCCGGTGTACCAGTGCTCCTTCTCCGCGACCGGGGCCGCGGCCTTGGCGGTGCCGGCACCTCCGCCGACCGGCGGGACCAGCGGGGCCTTGAGCGTGCCGCCCTCGGGCTGGGCGTTGTCGGCGTTGCCCTTGGCGGCGACGTGCAGCTGGGCGGTGGCGGCCAGGCCGAGGTCGGGCTGCGGGGCGTCGGTGACCGACAGCCGGACGTAGTAGGTGCCGGGCAGCGGGTCGCCGGACCACGGCTCGGCCCAGGTGCGGACCTCGCGCAGGGTGCAGTTCAGCGCCAGGATGGTGGCGCTCTGGTCGCCGGTGGCGTTCTGGGTGCCGGCGGTGCAGGCCTGGCGGCGGCGCAGCCCGTCGAAGACCTCGACGGTCCAGGTCTGCGGGCCGTGCCGGTCCGTCGAGGGGGCCAGGTTGACGGTCAGGTTGACCGTCGGGGTCTGGCCCTCGGAGGCGCCGAACGCCCAGTACAGGTAGTCACCGGTGGAGACGGAGACGTTGGCGTCCTGCCCGGGGGAGAGGTTGACCGCGGTCAGGAAGGAGGTGCCGGCCTTGGTGGCCGGGGCCGGAGTGCCGCTCGCGGTGGCCGAGGGGGACGGCGAGGCGGCGGAGGCGGCCGGGGCGCCCAGCGCGAGGGCGGGCAGCAGGGCGAGGGCGGCGAGGGCGCCGCGGATCGTCGTACGCATGGTCAGTTCTCCCGCCAGACGGCGATCCGCCAGCGTGCGATCCAGCCGGCGACCAGGCCGAAGACCAGGCCGGACAGGGTGAGGGTGAGCAGCAGGATCCAGCCGCGGCCGAGGCCCATCGCGGCGCCCTCGGGGGCGGGCGAGGCGGAGGCCAGGTCGACGGTCAGCTCCAGCGGCATGCCGGGGTCGGTGTGGACGCCGGGCTGCGGGGCCAGCGAGTTGCTGACGACCAGGCAGACGGTGGTGTCCGGCTTGTCCTTGGCCGAGCCGGTCGGGCTCGCGGTGACGTAGCCCTTGGAGTCGTCGGTGGACCAGCGCAGGCCGGTGGAGATCACGTCGGTGCGGGTGCTGCCGGCGTCGGTGCCGCGGACGAGCTCCTGGCCGGTGGCGCTGGTGGCCTGGAGCAGCACGCCGTAGTCCCGGGCCATCGCGCGGTCGAGGCCCACGCTGACCGAGGCGCGCAGCTCCTGACCGGACTTGACCGGGACCTTGTAGACGCGGTGCTCGGAGAACTTCTCCCGGTCGCTGTAGACGCCGGGGGTGAGCACCGGGGCGCTCTCGCACTTGTCGGTGCCGGTGGTCTTGACCGGGTTGATGGTGTAGGTGTCGTTGCTCTGGTCGACCAGCTGCTTCACCTTGTCGGTGAGCTGCTGGGGGGTGCGGACGTCGGTGAAGCTGCCGCCGGTGGCGTTGGCGATGCAGATCAGCTGCTGGGTGGTCTTGTCGTCGTGGGCCAGGCCGAGGGTGTCGACCACCAGGTGGATGCCCTGGGCGGCGAGTTCGCGGGCCACGTCGCACGGGTCGGGCGGGGCGCAGTCGTCCTCGCCGTCGGTGATCAGGACGATCCGGCGGGTCGCTTCGCCCTTGCCGAGGTCCTGGGCCGCGCCGCGCAGGGCCAGGCCGATCGGGGTCCAGCCGGTGGGGCGCAGGGTGGCGACCGCGGTCTTGGCCTCGACCTTGTTGGTCTTGCCGACCGGGAAGAGCTGCTTGGTGTCCTGGCAGCCGACGGTCTTGTCGTTGCCGGGGTAGGTGGCGCCGAGGGTACGGATGCCGAACTCGGTCTCCGTGGGCAGGGCGTCGATCACCTCGTTCAGCGAGTTCTGGGCCACCGAGATGCGGCTCTTGCCCTGGATGTCGGCGATGTTCATGGAGCCGCTGACGTCCAGGATCAGGTCGACCCTGGGGTTCTCCTTGGGCGCGGGGGAGGCGCCGGCTGAGGGTTCGTCGGCGTGGGCGGGCAGGCCGAGGAGCAGCGAGGCGCCCGTTATCGCCAGGGCGGCCAGCAGGCTGCCGAGCCTGGTCTTCGGTCGTCGTCCGGTATTCACCCGGCGATCCTAGGGATCATCAGTTCGTCAAGGCCAAACGGGACCGTACGGTGGACCCGCCTGCCCCGGCGTGAACTCCGGCGCGCGGGAGGACGATTGCCGACCGCCGTGTTCACGCCGGTCTTACCGGCGGTGGATAGCCTTCGTACGGTTCGGAGGGAGACGGACGTGCGGATGGAGCTGACCGCGGTCGGCAAGCGGTACGGGCGCGGCGGCCGGTGGATCCTGCGGGACGTCCAGCTGGCCGCAGGACCGGGGGAGTTGGTGCGGATCGCCGGGGCGAACGGGAGCGGCAAGTCGACCCTGCTGCGGCTGGTGGCCGGGATCGAGCGGCCGAGCACCGGCCGGGTGGTGCGGCCCGGGGCGGCGGCGTACGTGCCGGAGCGCTTCCCGCCGGCGCTGCCGTTCGACGCGGCCTCGTACCTGCTGCGGGTGGGTCGGGTGCACGGGCTGTCGGAGGCGGTGGCCCGGCGGCGCTCCGGGGAGTGGCTGGACCGGTTCGGCATCGCGGACCGGGCGGGCACCCCGCTGAGCCGGCTGTCCAAGGGCACCTGCCAGAAGGTCGCGGTGGCGCAGGCGCTGATCGCCGAGGCCCGGGTGCTGCTGCTGGACGAGGCCTGGACCGGGCTGGATCCCGGGGCCAGGGCGGTGCTGGACGAGGCGGCGGCCGAGCGGGCGGCGGCGGGCGGCACGGTGCTGTTCGTGGACCACGACCCGGCCCGGCTGGCGGGGCGGACCAGCGCCGCCTACCTGGTCGGCGCGGACGGCGGGCTGCGTCCGGCGCAGGAGCCGCCGGAGGCCGTGGACCCGGGCGGGCCGGTGATGGAGATCGAGGTGGACGTCCCGGACGGCGCCCCGCTGCCGGAGCGGCTGCCCGGCGCGCCGGAGGCGACCGCGCTGGGCGGGACGGCGGTGCGGCTGGCGGTGCCGGCCGCGCACTCGGACGCGCTGCTGCGGAGCCTGCTGCTCGGCCGCCCGGCCGTACGGGTGCTGGCGGTGCGTCGACGGGAGGAGGAGCGATGAGGCAGGTCGGGGCGCTGACCCGGTACCACCTGGAGCTGCTGGTGCGCTCGCACGGCTGGCTGCCGCCGTTCCTGGCGTTCGCGCTGCTGCTGGTGATCGGGGTGACGGCGGGGGACCCGCTGCTGGGCGGGCTCGGCTACGGCGCGGGGCTGCTGGTGCCGGTGAGCGCCTGGTACGTGCGCGGCGCGCTGACTGCCGAGCCGCCGGCCTCGCGGGCCTGCCTGGTCGCGGTGGCGGGCCCGGCACGGGTGCACCTGGGCGCGCTGCTGGCGGCGCTGACGGTGGGCCTGCTGCTGGCGGTGGGCGAGGTGGCGGTGCTGTGGTGGATCAGCGGGGCGGTGGCCAACCCGGGGGCGCAGCGGGATCCGGGGGTCGGCCCGGCGGTGCTGGCCGGGCTGACGACCTCGGTGGTGTGCGTGCTGCTGGGGGTGCTGGCCGGGGCGCTGGGCAACCGTCCGGTGCTGGTCCGCGGGCCGTACGGCATCCTGGCGACGCTGGGCCTGGCCGCGGCGGCGCTGGTGGTGCCCGTCTCGCCGGCCAACGCGGCGCTGGGCGGGGTGGTGACGGCGGCCCGGACCGGGCAGCTCGCCGTGCCCTGGGGCGAACTGCTGCTCGCCGTCGCCCTGTTCGTCGTGGGCGGGGCCGGGGTGGCGGCGCTGGCCGGGCGGCGGCCGGAGTGAGGGGCGTCGGGTCGTAGGCGGACGGGCCGCGAGCGCGGTGGCGCATTTGCGGACACACCGCAGCGAAGAGCCGATACAGCCGGATAACGCTCGTTAGGGTGACGAACCCGGGCATTGGCGCCCGGCCCGGCTAACCCCGCCTCCCCCAGGACGGTCCGTGGCGACACCCTCCGCCGTGACGAGATCCGCCGCCCGGCCGAACCGGCCGGTGTCGAGCGGGCGCACCACCGAGCTGGTGCTGGTGCTGGCCGCCGTCCTGACGGCCGTGTTCGGCTACGTCGAGGTGGGCGTCGACCTCGACGGCGAGGTGCCGGCCGAGGCCGCCCAGTACGGGGTCGCGCTCGGCGTGCTCGCGCTGGCGGCGCACGGCGTGGTCCGCTGGCGGGCCCGGTACGCGGACCCGCTGCTGCTGCCGATCGCGGTGCTGCTCAACGGGATCGGGCTGGTGGTGATCCACCGCCTCGACCGGGCCACCCCGGGCCGCGAGGCCGCCGCCGCCCAGCTGCTCTGGTCGAGTCTGGGCGTGGCGCTGTTCATCGCCGTGGTGCTGCTGGTGGGCGACCACCGGCGGCTGCGGCGCTACGCCTACCTCGGGGCGCTGGTGGCGCTGGTCCTGCTGGTGGTGCCGGTCCTCTTCCCGCCGGTGTACGGCTCCCGGATCTGGATCGTGGTCGGACCGCTGTCCTTCCAGCCCGGGGAGTTCGCCAAGCTCCTGCTGGCGGTCTTCTTCGCCGCCTACCTGGCGGTGCACCGGGACGCGCTGGCGCTCACCGGCCGCCGGGTCTGGCGCTGGCAGCTGCCGCGCGGGCGGGTGCTCGGACCGGTGCTGTTGATCTGGGCGGCCTTCGTCGGGGTGCTGGTGCTGGAGACCGACCTCGGGACGGCCCTGCTGTACTTCGGCCTGTTCGTGGTGATGCTCTACGTGGCCACCGCGCGCACCGGCTGGATCGCGATCGGGCTGGGCCTGGCGGCGGTCGGCGCGGTGACGGTGGGCTGGCTCTCGCCGCACGTGCACAGCCGGGTGGTGGACTGGCTGGACCCGCTGGGCTCGATCGCGGCGGGCAGGGGCGCCAACCAGATCGCCCAGTCGCTGTTCGCCTTCGCCTGGGGCGGGGAGCTGGGCACCGGACTCGGCAACGGGCACTCGGTGCTGATCGGCTTCGCCGCCAAGTCGGACTTCATCCTCGCCACCCTCGGCGAGGAACTCGGGCTGACCGGGCTGATCGCGGTGTTCCTGCTGTACGCGCTGCTGGTCTCGCGCGGCTTCCGGACCGGGATCGCGCTGCGCGACCCGTTCGGGCGGCTGCTGGCGATCGGGCTGGCGGCGATCGTCGGCCTGCAGGTGTTCGTGGTGGCGGGCGGGGTGCTCGCGCTGATCCCGCTGACCGGGATGACCATGCCGTTCATCGCCCAGGGGGGCTCCTCGGTGGTGACCAACTGGATCATCGTGGCGCTGCTGGTGCGGATGAGCGACGACGCCCGGCGGCCCGCGCCCGCGCCCGCTCCCCCGGTCGCGCCCGCGCCGGAGGTGCCGTGATGGCGGGCAGCCGGCCGCAGGGCAACGGCCCGCAGGGGCTGCCCGGGATCTCGGTCACCGGGCGCCGGGCGGCCACCTTCTGCCTGCTGCTGGTCGGGGCGCTGTGCGTGCAGGCCACCCGGGTGCAGGTCTTCGAGGCCGGGGACCTCGACCACAACAGCGCCAACCAGCGGCTCGTCGTCGAGCGGTACGCCCGGCCGCGCGGCGACATCCTGGTCGGCGCCCGGCCGGTCACCGGCTCCCGCCCCACCGGCGGCCGGTACGCCTACAAGCGCAGCTACACCGACGGCCCGACGTACGCCGCCGTCACCGGCTTCGCCTCCCAGACGTACGGCAACAGCCAGCTGGAGGGCACCGAGGACGACCTGCTGACCGGTACCGACGGCCGGCTGTCCGGCTGGTCCCTCTGGGACGCGGTCTCCCGCCGGCACGATCCCGGCGGGGACGTGTACACCACGATCGACCCGGCGGCCCAGCAGGCCGCGATGCGCGGGCTCGGCGACCAGAAGGGCGCGGTGGCCGCGATCGAGCCGGCCACCGGACGCATCCTGGCGCTGGCCAGCACCCCCTCGTACGACCCGGGCGACTTCGCCGGCTCCTCGGGCGCCGACCAGATGGCCTGGAACCGGCTGCGGACCGACAGCGACCAGCCGATGCTCAACCGGGCGCTGCGCCAGACCTATCCGCCGGGCTCGACCTTCAAGGTGGTCACCGCCGCCGCGGCGCTGGCCGCCGGGGTGGTCACCGACCCGGCCGCGCCGACCGGGGCGCCCTTCCCGTACGTGCTGCCCGGGACGACCACGCCGCTGGTCAACGACAGCGCGGACTGCGACCGGCCGGGGCTGTCGCTGGACGCCGCGATGACCGCCAGCTGCAACAGCGTGCTGGGCTACCTCGGGGTGCGGACCGGACTGTCGAAGGTGGTGGCGACGGCCGAGGGCTTCGGCTTCAACGACGCCAAGCTGGACGTGCCGGTGCGCCCGGCCCGGTCCAACGTGGACACCTCGATGGACCCGTCCCAGCTGGCGCTCTCCTCGATCGGGCAGTTCGACACCGCGGCCACCCCGCTGGTGATGGCGATGGTCGCGGCCGGGGTCGCCAACGACGGGACGGTGATGCGTCCACAGCTTGTGGACAAGCTGACCAGGAGCGACGGCGCCGAGGTGGAGCTGATGAAGCCGGCCGTCTACCGGCGGGCGCTGACCCCGGCGGTGGCCGGGCAGGTGCGGAAGCTGATGACCGACGTGGTGGAGAACGGCACCGGCGGCAACGCCCGGATCGCCGGGGCGGTGGTCGGCGGCAAGACCGGCACCGCCCAGCACGGCGTGGACAACAGCGGGACGCCGTACGCCTGGTTCATCTCCTGGGCCAAGCCGGCCGGCTCGGACGCGGTGCCGCCGGTCGCGGTGGCCGTGGTGGTTGCGGACAGTGACGCGACGGACGTCACCGGTGGCGCCCTGGCCGCCCCGATCGCCCGCTCGGTGATGCAGGCGGTGTTGGGCCGCTGAGGCCAATGAGGTGCGTTGACCTGGACGTTTAGCGCAACGACCGGAGATGCAACGGGTGCGAAGTGTCCGGTTTGTTATGTCTGCTGCGCCGTTTCGTACAATGCGCTGATCGGTATTGTTTGTTTGCGACACTGGTGTCTTCGCGGGGTACTGTCCCATGTTTGTTCGGTTGGTCCCCGATGACACCCCCAGTGCCTCGGGTGACCGGCCGCTAGGACACCCTCCCCCGCCTAGAAGGACCGTGGTTTTGGCCAGCAACACCCTCGGTGCGCGTCTGCTGCGACGCAAGCCCGTCTCGACCCTGATCGCGGAGAGTGAGGGCCACGGCCTTCCGGCCGGCGCACCCGAGGAGGGCGGACGCTCCGGCATCCACCTGCGTCGTTCGATCGGCCTCTGGCAGCTGTCCGCGATCGGCATCGGCGCCACCATCGGCACCGGCATCTTCTTCGTGCTCAGGGATGCCGTCCCGGCGGCCGGACCGGCCGTCATCCTGTCCTTCGTGATCGCCGCGGTCACCGCCGGACTCACCGCGCTCTGCTACGCCGAGATGGCCTCCGCGATCCCGGTCTCCGGCTCCTCGTACTCCTACGCCTACGCCACCCTCGGCGAGGGCGTCGCGTTCGGGGTCGGCATCTGCCTGCTGATGGAGTACGGCGTCTCCGCCTCGGCGATCGCGGTCAGCTGGGCCGAGTACCTGAACAAGTTCCTCGACCTGGCCTTCGGGTTCAAGATCCCCGAGCAGCTCTCCGGCGCCCCCGGCGACGGGCACTGGTTCAACCTGCCGGCGCTGCTGCTGGTCGCGATGGTCTGCTTCCTGCTGGTCCGCGGCGTCAGCGAGTCGGCGAAGGTCAACGCGGCCATGGTCGGGATCAAGATCCTCATCCTGGTGCTGTTCGTCGGCGTCGCGCTGACCGGCTTCCACTCCGGCAACCTGACCCCGTTCATGCCGCTCGGCATCGGCGGCGTGCAGACGGCCGCGTCCAGCATCTTCTTCTCCTTCATCGGCCTGGACGCCGTGTCCACCGCCGGTGAGGAGGTCAAGAACCCGCGCCGCACCCTGCCGCTGGCGATCATCATCTCGCTGGTCGTGGTGACCCTGATCTACATCCTGGTCGCGCTGGCCGGCATCGGCGCCCAGCCGTGGACGAAGTTCGACGGCCAGGAGGCCGGGCTCGCCCAGATCATGCAGGACATCACCGGCCAGGGCTGGCCCGCGATGATCTTCGCGGTCGGCGCCATCATCTCGATCTTCAGCGTCACCCTCGTGGTGATCTACGGCCAGACCCGCATCCTGTACTCGATGGGCCGCGACGGCATGCTGCCCAAGCGCTTCGCCCAGCTCTCCCCGCGCACCGGCACCCCGGTCTGGAACACCCTGGCGGTCGGTGTCGGCGTGGGCGCGCTGGCCGCGTTCATCCCGCTGGACGTCCTGGCCGACATCACCAGCCTCGGCACCCTGATCGCCTTCTCGGTGGTCTCGATCGGCGTGATCGTCCTGCGCCGCACCCAGCCCGACCTGCCGCGCGGCTTCAAGGTCCCCGGCTACCCGGTCGTCCCGCTGCTCAGCGTCGCCTTCTGCGTCTACCTGATCACCGGGCTGCACGCCGACACCTTCCGGGCCGGGGCGATCGCGCTCGTCGTCGCCGTGGCCGTCTACTTCGGCTACAGCATCAAGCACTCCCGGCTGGAGCGGGCCGCGCAGCAGGCCCTCCCGGTCGAGACCGAGGTCGGCTGACCGGGCCGTTACCCAATCGTGAAGGGCCGCCGCCAGGTACGACACCGGGCGGCCCTACGCGCGTAAACCCCCACCAACCGCCCGACGCGGTGGCGACAGGGCCCGGCCCGCACCCATAACCTTCCTCCATGGTGAGCACCCGCACGCCCGGCTACTCCCGCCCGCGCGGCCGCTTCACCGGCCGCGCCAGAACGCCGGCCCAGACCATCAGCGCCGAACCGCCGTCCAGACCGGGACGGCCACCGAGGGGCTCCTCGACCCGGCCGTTCCCCCGACAGCGTGTCGAGAGCACCTTTCCACCCACGCTCGATCGGTGGAATCCCACCCGGCTCGCCTCGCTGCGCTGGGTCCAGCTGCTCGGCTGCCTGATCGCGGCCGGCTGGGCCGCCGCCTTCCCGCTCGTCTCCGACCTGGCCAACCAGCGACTGTGGGGCCTCGTCGCGGCTCCCGCCTACGCGGTGGCGGGGTTGCTCTGCCTCACCCTGCCGCGCCGCTTCGCCGCCGAGGCCGCCGCCGTGGTCGCCCTGCTCGGAGCCGTGCTGGCACCGCTCGGACTGCTCGCCGTGACCGGCCGCCACCAGTCCGAGGTCATGGTCGTCGAACGCTCGGCCCACCTGCTGCTCACCACCGGTGACGTCTACCTCGCGCACCCGGTGGTGGTCACCGACTACAACCCGTACCTGCCGGCGATGTCCCTGTTCGGGCTGCCGCGCCAGCTGCTCGGCAACTCCACGGCCTTCGCCCGGGTCGCCGGGGACGCCCGGATCTGGTTCGCGCTCACCTTCGTCGTCTGCCTGCTGGCCGCCTGGCGGCTGCTGCGGCCCACCCGCGACCGGGCGCCGCTGCTGCCGCTGGCCGTCCTCACCGCCTCGCCGCTGATAGCGCTCGCCCTCGCGGTCGGCGGGGTGGACCTGCCGCTGATCGGGGTCTGCTGCCTGGCCATGGCGCTCGCCGAGCGGGACCGCACGGTCAGCGCCGGGCTGGTGCTCGCCCTCGCCTGCACCCTCAAGTGGACCGCCTGGCCCGCCCTGCCGGTGGCCGTCCTGCTGCTGTGGCGGCTGTACGGCCGCCGACCCGCCGCCCGCACCGCGCTGATCGGGATCGGGGTGAGCACCGTGGTGCTGCTGCCGTCCGTGCTGACCCAGCCGCAGGCGCTGCGCGACCAGGTGGTGCGCTTCCCGCTCGGGATGACCGCGATCCGCACCCCGGCCGGCAGCCCGCTGCCCGGCAAGGTGCTGGCCGGCTTCGGGCCCACCGGGCACTCCGTCTCGCTGGCACTGATGACCATGGCCCTGATCGGGGTGGCGATCTGGCTGCTGGCCCGGCCGCCGGTCTCCGCGATCGCCGCCGCCGACCTGCTGGCCGCCGGGCTGGCGATCGCCTTCACGCTCGCCCCGGCCGGGCGGTTCGGGTACCTGGCGCTGCCGGCCGTGCTGGTGATCTGGCCCCGGCTGGCGGCCCGGCGCTGGAGCAGCCGCCGCCCGGTGCCGCCGAGCCCGGCGCCGGACGCACCGGCGCCGGCCGTGCCGCGGGGCTGAGTCCGGTTCGTCGAAGGGCCTGCCGAACGCGCCGGAGCCCGCCCTGTCGTCCCGGCAGGGCGGGCTCCGTAGGTTCGGTCAGTGGCCGGCCTTGAGCAGCGAGGCGACGGCCGGGCCGGCCGCGTCCACGCCGTGGCCGCCGCCCTGGACCTCGGCGGCGACCGCGAGGTTGCCGCGGAAGGCGGTGAACCAGCTGTTGGTGGTGGACGCGCCCTGGACCTCGGCGGAGCCGGTCTTGGCGCCCGCGTTGTCGGTGATCCCGGCCATCACCTGGCTGGCCGTGCCGCCGACGGCGGTGGCGTTCATCATCGCGCGCAGCTTGGCGGCGACGTCCGGCGAGATCTGGCGGGCCGCCTGCTGCTGCGGCAGGCCGGCCACCAGGATCGGCTGCTTGAACGAGCCGCTCTGGACGGTCGCCGTGATCGAGGCCATCGCCAGCGGGTTCATCTGGACCTTGCCCTGGCCGATGTAGTTCATGGCCTGCTCGTCCTTGCTGCCCGGGTTCGCCGGGATCCTGCCGTCCGCGTTCGGCAGGCCGGTCTTCCACTCCAGGCCGATGCCGTACACGTCCTTGGCGGTGCCGGCGAGCGTCTCCGGCTTGAGGCTGGTCAGGCCCTGGTTGATGAAGGCCGTGTTGCAGGACGCCATGAAGTCCTGCTGGAGCGTGTTGTTCGGGAAGGCGCCCGGGAAGTCGTTCGGGATCGCCACCGGGTTGCTGCTCTTCTCCGGGCAGGCCACCGTGCTGTCCGGGTTGAGCCCGGCCTCCAGCAGGGCGGTCGAGGTGACGATCTTCATCGTCGAGCCGGGCGCGAGCAGGCCGGCGAAGGCCCGGTTCTGGCCGGTGGCCGGGGCGTTGGCGAAGGCCAGCACCTGGCCGGTGCTCGGCTCGATCGCGACGATGGAGCCGGACTTGCCGCCCAGGTCGGTCATCGCCTTCTCGGCGGCGGCCTGCAGGGTGTTGTCGATGGTCACCTTGAACGGCTTGCCGGGCTTCGGCTCGACGATGGTGAACAGCTTGTCCGGAGCGGTCTTGCCGGAGGGGTCGGTGATCACCACCGCGCTGCCCGCGTCCTGGTCCTTGTTCGGGTCCGGCGGCAGCAGCTTGCGGGCGTTGTCCTGCAGGGTGGCCATCAGCGCGGGGGTGAGCGAGGCGCCCTGCAGCGGCTTGCCGTTGCGGTCGACCACGGTGGACGGCGGGGCGAAGACCTGCTGGGTGGCGATCGTCTCGGCGCCGGACAGGTGCGGGTGGATCACCGAGGGCGTCCAGTGCACGGCCGGGGTGTTGTCGCTCATCTTCACGACGCTCAGGAAGCCGTTGTAGTCCCAGACCCGGCTGGTGCCCTCGAACTCGGCGCGGGCCTTGAAGCCCATCAGCACGCCGGTCGGCCCGGCGGTGGCGGACGGCGAGTCGCTCGCGCCGGGGGTGCCGGTCGCGGACGGAGTCGCCGAGGCGGCGCCGGTGGGCTTGGCCGGGGCGGGCGTGCCGGTGGCCGAGGCGAAGGCCTGCGGGGTGGCCGGGCCGGCCGGGGTGAGGGTCAGCGCGCTCGGCTTCACCTGGGTCTTGAAGGCGGTCAGCGCGGTGGTGGCGGTCGCCGGGTCGTCCGTCAGCGAGGCCGCCTTCGCGATGTCGCCGGAGGCCCAGGCGGCCAGGAAGTCCTTCGCACCGTTCGCCGCCTGGTCGGCCGAGGGCGGTTCGGCGACCACCGTGCGGGGCTTCTTGTCGCCGGACGACCCGGAGTCCGAGCCGCCCATCAGGCTGTACGCCCCGTAGCCGCCGCCCGCGAGGACGACGATGGACACGCCGGTGATGATGCCGATCTTCGCGCCACTGCGCATGGTGCAAATCCCCCAGGGGTATCGCGGCCGGGCGCAACCGGCCGGGGGCCGGAAACGCGGTACCCACCCACCCTAGGCAGGGCGGATGAGGACGCCGACGAAACGCCGGGGACTTGTGACGGATCTGGTACGTGTCGTGGACCGGGTGCGGACGATCAGGGGGAACGGTGTGGAGGCGAGCGGGCGAGTCACCGCCCCCGCGCCGGGCTCAGATCCAGGTGTTGAACCACATCCGGCTGCGCCAGTCCTCCAGCGGGATGGTCTGACCGGTGAACAGCGGGAAGAAGTACAGGAAGTTCCACATGATCAGCAGCACCAGCAGGCCGGCCGTCGCCGAGCCGATGATCCGGCGGTCCCGGGAGGCGTTGGCCGGCCCGATCAGCGCACCGATCAGCATCGTCACGGCGAGCACCAGGTACGGGACGAAGACCACCGCGTAGAACAGGAAGATCGTCCGCTGCTGGTACAGGAACCACGGCAGGTAGCCGGCGGCCAGGCCGCACAGCAGCGCGCCGGCCCGCCAGTCCCGGCGGAACGCCCAGCGCCACAGGCAGTAGACCAGCGCCAGCACGGCCGTCCACCACAACAGCGGGGTGCCGATGCCCAGCACCTCGCGGGCGCAGTCGGCGGCGGTGCAGCCGTCCTGGCCGAACTTGGGGGACTCGTAGTAGAAGGACACCGGGCGGCCCAGCACCAGCCAGGACCACGGGTTGGACTGGTAGGTGTGCGGGTCGCTCAGGTGGGTGTGGAACTCGTAGACGGTGGAGTGGTAGTGCCACAGGGCGCGCAGGCCCTCCGGTATCCACGGGTAGTCGGTGGAGCGACCGACCGCCCAGTCCCGGCCCCAGCCGCCCTGGCCGGGCGCGTTGCTGCTGGCGAACCAGCCCCACCAGGAAGTCAGGTAGACGGCCACCGAGACCACGACGATCGACACGAAGGCGGGCACCACGTCCCGGGCCAGCGCCGCCAGGTACGGGCGCGGGGCGCCGGCCAGCCGGCGGGCGCCGACGTCCCACAGCACGGTCAGCACGCCGAAGGCCGCCGCGACGTACAACCCGCTCCACTTGGTGGCGCAGGTCAGGCCGACGCACACGCCGGCCGCGATCCGGTACGGGCGCCAGCCCAGGTTGAGCCGCTGGGCCGACGCCGGGTCCGCCACCCCGCCCAGGCGCGCCGCCAGCCGGGCCCGGGTGCGGTCCCGGTCCAGCAGCAGGAAGCCGAAGGCGGCGAGCATCCAGAACATCACGATGAGGTCGAGCAGGGCGGACCGGCTGAGTACCAGGTGCAGGCCGTCCACCGAGAGCAGCAGGCCGGCCACGCAGCCCAGCAGGGTGGAGCGGAACATCCGGCGGGCGATCCGGGCCAGCATCAGCACCGACAGGGTGCCGAGCAGCGCCACCGCGAACCGCCAGCCGAAGGGGTTCATGCCGAACAGCTGCTCGCCCGCGCCGATGATCCACTTGCCGACCGGCGGGTGCACCACGTACGAGGCCATCGGCCGGTACGGGACGGCCGCGCCGGGCGTCATGATCGTGGTGTTGGCGTCCTCCGGCCAGTTGATCTCGTAGCCGCCCTGCCAGAGCGCGTAGGCGTCCTTGGCGTAGTACGTCTCGTCGAAGATGATCGCGTGCGGCCGGCCGAGGTCGGTGAACCGCAGCAGCCCGGCGAACACCGCCACCGCGATCGGGCCCAGCCAGCCGGACCAGCGGCACAGGAAGTACCAGAGGCCCTGCGGCAGCGAGATCCCCAGCCGCAGTAGCAGCCGGGACTGCGGCACGTCGGGCCTGGTCACCCCGGGGCCGTCCGGCATCGGCGGGACCAGCCGCTCGGTGAGCGTGCCGGTGGGCAGAGCGCGGTAGCCGTACCCGGCCAGGCGCTCCCGCCAGCCCACGGGGGACTCCGGTGAGCGGGGGGACGGCAGGCCGGCACCGCCCTGCGCGGAGTCGTCCGTACCAGTGGGCGTCTGCGCCGCCGTGTCGCCGTTCATCCGCCACATCGTAGGGGCGCTCCTCGTACGTGTGAGCGGTCCCTCGGAAGCTGCCCGAATCGTCACCAAAAGCCCCGGCGACCCCGTGGGTGAAAGGATGGGGCCCGTGACAGGAGTACTCGTTCTCGCAGGCACCCCCATCGGCGACGTCTCGGACGCCCCGCCCCGGCTGCTCACCGAGCTGGCCACGGCGGACGTCATCGCGGCCGAGGACACCCGGCGGCTGCGCCGGCTCACCCAGGCGCTCGGGGTGACCCCGGCCGGGCGGGTCGTCTCCTACTTCGAGGGCAACGAGGTCGGCCGCACCCCCGAGCTGGTCGAGGCGCTGCTCGGCGGTGCCCGGGTGCTGCTGGTCACGGACGCCGGGATGCCGTCGGTGTCCGACCCCGGCTACCGGCTGGTGGCGGCGGCCGTGGCGGCGGACGTCAAGGTCACCGCGGTGCCCGGGCCGTCCGCGGTGCTCACCGCGCTGGCGCTGTCCGGCCTGCCGGTCGACCGCTTCACCTTCGAGGGCTTCCTGCCGCGCAAGACCGGTGACCGGGCCCGGCAGCTGGCCTCGATCGCGGCCGAGCCGCGCACCATGGTCTTCTTCGAGGCGCCGCACCGGATCGCCGAGGCGCTCGCGGCGATGGCCGAGGCCTTCGGGCCGGAGCGGCCGGCCGCGGTGTGCCGGGAGCTGACCAAGACCTACGAGGAGGTCAAGCGCGGGCCGATCGGCGAGCTGGCGGCCTGGGCGGCGGAGGGCGTCAAGGGCGAGATCACCGTCGTGGTCGCGGGCGCGCCGCCGGCCGCGCCCCGGGAGCTGACCCCGGCCGAGCTGGCCCGGCTGGTGGCCGTCCGGGAGGAGGCCGGGGAGCGGCGCAAGGAGGCCATCGCGGCGGTCGCGGTCGAACTGTCCGTGCCCAAACGGGAGGTCTTCGACGCCGTCGTGGCGGCCAAGAGGGAGGCTTCGGAAGGGGCTCCGGAAAAGGGGTGAATTCCGGGGGTTGCGGGGTAGGCGGGGAGTCGTACCTTGGAGGGAAGGCCCCGGTAAACACCCGCTGAGCTGAAGTTTCGGTCGCGGCCGGCGGGCATCGGGAGGCCCTTCGTATAGGACTTCCCAACCCGCATCCAAGTCTTCACAAGAAGGGCGTCGGCCGGTGCGCTCCGGGCATTTCCTGGAATGGAAAGACCCAGCCGGGCGAGTGCTCGACGGGCAGTGGGAGAAGGCTATGAGTGAGATGATCGGTAGCCCCCGCAGTGGCAGCGCGCTGAGCGCCCCCGGCCTGTCGGGGCGGGCGCACATTCCCGTCGAGACCGTACGGGAGGCCTACTCCTTCGCCTGCCTGCGCTGCGGGTACGGCTGGGAGCAGGCGTACGACATCGAGCACCACGTCGCCAAGGACGGCCACATCGTGTTCGAGTACCACGCCAACGGTGTCCGGGTGCCGTCACCTCTGCTCAAGCCGACCTGCCCCGGATGCGGTGGACACACCGTCCGGATCATGCGCGAGGGCCGGGTGGCCGTCGCCGACCAGCCCTGGCAGCACGCTCCCGGCTACCCGGCGCACGCCGAGCCGGCCGGGGCGCCCCCGGTGTCCGGGCCCGAGAAGCCGCGCGGACGCTGGGCCCGGTTCTGGTCGCGGCTGCTGGGCTGACCGCCGGCCCGGGGAGCGCCCCCGGGGCCGCCCGCCGCGAGCAGTGCGGCGGGCGGCCCCGTCGCACCCCGCGGTAATGCGGTCGAGGGGTGTGTTCGCGCCCGACTAAGCTTTCCGACCATGGCGGCCACTGCAGACCACAGCACCACCGGGGCGAGCGCCCCGGCGTACTACGTTTCCACTCCGATCTACTACGTCAACGACCGTCCCCACCTGGGCCACGCGTACACCACCGTGGCGGGCGACGTCCTCACCCGCTGGCACCGCCAGCGCGGCGAGAAGGTGTGGTACCTGACCGGCACCGACGAGCACGGTCAGAAGATCATGCGGACCGCCGAGGCCAACGGCGTCAGCCCGCAGGAGTGGTGCGACAAGCTGGTCGAGGAGGCCTGGAAGCCGCTCTGGCGGCACCTGGAGATCGCCAACGACGACTTCATCCGCACCACCGAGGAGCGGCACACCGCCCGGGTGCAGGAGTTCGTCCAGGACCTGTACGACAAGGGCGAGATCTACAAGGGCGGCTACTCCGGCCCGTACTGCGTCGGCTGCGAGGAGTTCAAGCTCCCCGCCGAGCTGCTGGACGGCGCCACCGAGGACGAGAAGCTCTGCGCCGTGCACAAGCGGCCGGTCGAGTGGCTGGAGGAGGAGAACTACTTCTTCCGGCTCTCCGCCTACGCCGAGCGGCTGCTGGAGTTCTACGCCGCCAACCCCGACTTCATCCAGCCGGCCTCGGCCCGCAACGAGGTGCTGCGCTTCGTCGAGCAGGACCTCAAGGACCTCTCGATCTCCCGCTCCACCTTCAACTGGGGCGTCCCGCTGCCCTGGGACGAGAAGCACGTCCTCTACGTCTGGGTGGACGCGCTGCAGAACTACATCACCGCGGCCGGCTACGGCAGCGACCCGGAGCGCTTCGCCGAGCTGTGGCCGGCCTCCGTCCACCTGGTCGGCAAGGACATCCTGCGCTTCCACGCGGTGATCTGGCCGGCCATGCTGATGGCCGCGGGCCTGCCGCTGCCCAAGCGGGTCGTCGCCAACGGCTGGCTGATGGTCGGCGGCGAGAAGATGTCCAAGTCCAACCTGACCGGCATCGCGCCCACCGACCTCACCTCGCACTTCGGCGTGGACGCGTACCGCTACTACTTCCTGCGGGCGATCCCGTTCGGCACGGACGGCTCGTTCTCCTGGGAGGACTTCACCGCCCGGTACACCTCCGAGCTCGCCAACGACTTCGGCAACCTGGCCTCCCGGGTCGCCGCGATGGTCGGCAAGTACTTCGGCGGGGCACTGCCGGTCTCGGCCGCGCACGGTGACGCCGAGCAGGCCGTCGCGGACGGGCTGCGCACGGCCGTCGAGCTCGCCGACCGGAGGATCGGGGAGGAGCTGGACTTCGCCGGCGGCCTCGCGGCGATCTTCGAGTTCGTCAAGCAGGTCAACGGCTACCTCACCGAGCAGGAGCCGTGGAAGGTCGCCAAGGACGAGTCGGCCGAGGGGCAGGCCCGCCTGGCCACCATCCTCTACACCGCCGCCGAGGCGCTGCGCGGCACCGCCGTGCTGCTCAACCCGGTGATGCCGTCCACCGCCGAGAAGCTGTGGGCCTCGCTGGGCGCCGCCGAGGGCCTCGGCGCGCTCGCCGCGCAGCCCGTCGCCACCGCCGGTGACTGGGGCCGGCTGCCCGCCGGTGCCACCGTCACCAAGGGCGAGATCCTGTTCCCGCGCCTGGAAGAGAAGCCGGCCTCCTGATGCCCGCCAAGGACGACGACCGGTCGACCCCGCCGCCGCTGCCGGAACCCCTGGCCGTGGCGGTGGCCGACTCGCACACCCACCTCGACATGCAGGCCGGCACCCCGGCCGAGGGGCTCGCCCGGGCCGCCTCGGTCGGGGTCACCACGGTGGTCCAGGTGGGCTGCGACGTGCCCGGCTCGCGCTGGGCCGCCGAACTGGCGGCGCAGTACGAGCAGGTGCACGCGGCCGTCGCCCTGCACCCCAACGAGGCGCCGCGGATCTTCCTCGGCGACCCGGACGGGTGGTCCGGGCAGCAGCGTCCCGCGGGTGGTCAGGCGGCGCTGGACGCGGCGCTCGCCGAGATCGACGCGCTGGCCGCCCTGCCCCAGGTGCTCGCCGTCGGCGAGACCGGCCTGGACTACTTCCGCACCGGGCCGGAGGGCGTGGAGATCCAGAAGGAGTCGTTCCGCCGCCACATCGAGATGGCCAAGCGGCACGGCAAGGCGCTGGTCATCCACGACCGCGACGCCCACGAGGACGTCATCGCCGTCCTGCTGGCGGAGGGCGCCCCGGAGCGCACGGTCTTCCACTGCTACTCCGGCGACGCCGAGATGGCCAAGGTCTGCGCCGAGCAGGGCTGGTACCTCTCCTTCGCCGGCCCGGTCACCTTCAAGGCCAACCAGCCGCTGCGCGACGCCCTGCTCGCCACCCCGCTGGACCGGATCCTGGTCGAGACCGACGCCCCGTTCCTCACCCCGCACCCCTACCGGGGGCGGCCCAACGCGCCGTACCTGATCCCGGTCACGGTCCGCTCGATGGCGGCGACGCTGGGGCTGCACGAGGACGAGCTGTCCACGGCCATCGCCGAGAACACGGCCCGGGCCTTCGGGTACTGAGCAGATCGAACGGATTCCTGATTCCGAGGAAACGGTTCGGCACTTGTACTCGGCTCTCCGCGCCGCGCGGGTCTCGCCGTACGCGGCCAATGTCGAGCGCTGTGTGCTGCTGGACAAGGACAACACGACCAAGCCCGATGTTGTCGTGTTCGACAAGACCGGTCTTGACGCCTTCGAGCTGGAGTGCGTTCCGCCTGAGGCGGTGGCTCTCGCCGTCGAGGTCGTGTCGCACGGCACACGGGCCGCTGACCGCTTCCGCAAGCCCGGCCAGTACGCCGAGAAGGGCATCCCCTGCTACTGGCGGGTCGAGCGCGGCCTGGACGACCTCCCGGTCGTCCACGAGTTCCACCGGGACGAGGAGAAGGGCGTCTACCTGCCCGTCGCCCAGCACGAAGGCGTGCTCCGGACCTCGGTGCCGTACCCCGTGGAGATCGACCTCGCCCAGGTCGTCGAACTGTGAGCCCCTCCCGCGCCCGTATCCTTGGCGCGTGAGCACCACCGACCCCACCCCTGACAGCCACCTGCTGGGCGCCGCCGACATCCGGGAGCTGGCGGCCGCGTTCGGCGTGAAGCCGACCAAGCAGCGCGGGCAGAACTTCGTCATCGACGGCAACACCGTGCGGCGGATCGTCCGGGCCGCCGAGGTGACGGAGCAGGACGCGGTGGTGGAGGTCGGGCCGGGGCTCGGCTCGCTGACGCTGGCGCTGCTGGAGGTGGCGCGGCACGTCACGGCGGTCGAGATCGACCCGGTGCTCGCCCAGCACCTGCCGGACACCGTCGCGGCCCGGATGCCCGGCAAGGCGGACTCCTTCGACCTGGTGTTCAGCGACGCCATGGAGGTCACCGAGCTGCCCGGCCCGGCGCCCACCGCGCTGGTCGCCAACCTGCCGTACAACGTGGCCGTGCCCGTGCTGCTGCACATGCTGGCGACCTTCCCCAGCATCGAGCGGACCCTGGTGATGGTGCAGAGCGAGGTCGCCGACCGGCTCGCCGCCAAGCCCGGCAACAAGGTGTACGGCGTCCCGTCGGTCAAGGCCAACTGGTACGCCGACGTGAAGCGGGCCGGCGCCATCGGGCGCAACGTGTTCTGGCCCGCCCCCAACGTGGACTCCGGCCTGGTCTCGCTGATCCGCCGCGAGCCGCCGAAGACCACGGCCAGCCGCGAAGAGGTGTTCGCGGTGGTCGACGCCGCGTTCGCCCAGCGCCGCAAGACCCTGCGCGCCGCGCTGGCCGGCTGGGCCGGCTCCGCGGCCGGGGCCGAGCAGGCCCTCGCGGCCGCCGGCATCGACCACAAGCTGCGCGGCGAGATGCTGACGGTGGAACAGTTCGCCGCGATCGCCGAGCACAAGCCCAAGGACGCCGTGTGATCACCGTACGAGTGCCGGCCAAGGTCAACGTCCAGCTCGGGGTCGGCGGACTGCGCGCCGACGGGTTCCACGACCTGGCCAACGTCTTCTTCGCGGTCGCGCTGGGTGACGAGGTCACGGCGAGCGCGGGCGAGGGCGTGACGCTGTCCTGCTCCGGGCCCGACGCCGACGCCGTCCCGCTCGACGACAGCAACCTCGCCGCCCGCGCCGCCCGGCTGCTCGCCGCCCACCACGGGATCGCCGACCCGGGCGTGCACCTGCACATCGCCAAGGCCATCCCGGTGGCCGGCGGCATGGCCGGCGGCAGCGCCGACGGCGCCGCCGCGCTGGTCGCCTGCGACGCGCTGTGGAAGCTCGACACGCCCTTCGAGACGCTGCTGGAGCTGGCCGCCGAACTGGGCTCCGACGTGCCGTTCGCCCTGCTCGGCGGCGTCGCGCTGGGCCGCGGCCGGGGCGAGATCCTGGAACCGCTCACCGTCTCCGGCACCTTCCACTGGGTCTTCGCGGTCGCCGACGGCGGCCTGTCCACCCCCGCCGTGTTCCGCGAGTGCGACCGGCTCCGGGAGGACGCCGGCACCGGCTCCAGCGACGTTCAGGTGCCCACGCCCGACGCCGACCCGGCCCTGCTCGCCGCGCTCGCCGAGGGCGACGCCGTCGCCCTGGCCGCCGCGCTCGCCAACGACCTCCAGCCCGCCGCGCTCTCGCTGCGCCCCTCGCTGGCCGCCACCCTGCGGGCCGGCACCGAGGCCGGCGCGCTCGGCGCCCTGGTCTCCGGCTCCGGACCGACCTGCGCCTTCCTGGCCAAGGACGCCGAGGCGGCCGCCGCCGTCGCCGAGGCCCTGCTGGCCTCCGGCACCTGCCGGGCCGCGCACGCGACGTACGGGCCGGTGCCGGGGGCTTCGGTGATCTGAGGTCCGGCGTCCGGGCCACGGCTGGCCCATTAGGCTGGGGTGATCGGGGTGTCCCCGAGAGAGGGGCGGGCTGGGCCCGCCCCGCGACCGCCGAACCCAGGAGCGCAGCACACGTGGCCGTCAACCTCGCCACCATCGAGTCCGTCACGAAGGTCTACGGCACCCGCACCCTGCTGGACGCGGTGAGCCTGGGCGTGAGCGAGGGCGACCGGATCGGCGTCGTCGGCCGCAACGGCGACGGCAAGACCACCCTGATCCGGATGCTCGCCAAGCTGGAGGAGCCCGACGGCGGCCGGATCACCTGGAGCGGCGGCCTCGAACCGGCCGTCCTCACCCAGCACGACTCGCTCGACCCCAAGGCGACCATCCGGCACGAGGTCATCGCCGACCGCGCCGACCACGAGTGGCTCGGCGACGCCCGGATCCGCGACATCATCGAAGGCCTCTTCGGCGGCCTCGACCTGCCCGGCTTCGCCGACGGCCTGGACACCGTCATCGGCCCGCTCTCCGGTGGCGAGCGCCGCCGGATCGCCCTCGCCAAGCTGCTGCTCGGCTCCCCGGAGCTGATCATCCTCGACGAGCCCACCAACCACCTCGACGTCGAGGGCATCAACTGGCTCGCCCAGCACCTGCAGAAGCGCCGCTCCGCGCTGGTCTGCGTCACCCACGACCGCTGGTTCCTCGACCAGGTCTGCACCCGGATGTGGGACGTCCAGCACGGCTCGGTGCACGAGTACGAGGGCGGCTACTCCGACTACGTCTTCGCCCGCGCCGAGCGCTCCCGGATCGAGGCCGTCGAGGAGCAGAAGCGCCAGAACCTGGCCCGCAAGGAACTCGCCTGGCTGCGCCGCGGCGCCCCCGCCCGCACCTCCAAGCCGCGCTACCGGATCGAGGCGGCCAACGCCCTGATCGCGGACGTGCCGGAGCCCCGGGACAAGAGCGAGCTGATGAAGTTCGCCAACGCCCGGCTCGGCAGGACCGTCTTCGACCTGGAGAACGTCACCGTCAAGGCCGGCCCCAAGCTGCTGCTGGAGAACCTCACCTGGCAGCTCGGCCCCGGCGACCGGATCGGCCTGCTCGGCGTCAACGGCGCCGGCAAGACCTCGCTGCTGCGCGCCATGCGGGACGCGTACGCCTCCGAGGGCGACGTCCAGCCGGCCTCCGGCGTGATCAAGGTCGGCAAGACCGTGCGGCTGGCCTACCTGTCGCAGGAGGTCGCCGAACTGGACCCGGAGACCCGGGTGCTGCAGGCCGTCGAGCAGGTGCGCTCGCGGGTCGACCTCGGCAAGGGCCGGGAGATGAGCGCCGGGCAGCTGTGCGAGCAGTTCGGCTTCGGCAAGGACAAGCAGTGGACGCCGGTCGGCGACCTCTCCGGCGGCGAGCGGCGCCGGCTCCAGCTGCTGCGGCTGCTGATGGACGAGCCCAACGTGCTCTTCCTGGACGAGCCGACCAACGACCTGGACATCGAGACCCTCAACCAGCTGGAGGACCTGCTCGACGGCTGGCCCGGCTCGATGGTCGTCATCAGCCACGACCGGTTCTTCATCGAGCGGACCACGGACGTCGTCCACGCGCTGCTCGGCGACAAGAAGATGCGGATGCTGCCGGGCGGCGTGGACGAGTACCTGGAGCGGCGGGCGCGGATGGCCGCCGCGGCTGCTCCGGCCGTCACCGCTGCTGCTCCCGCCGTCGAGGCCGCCGCTGCTTCCGGGCTGTCCGGCGGGGACCTGCGGGCGGCGAAGAAGGAGATGCAGAAGCTCGAGCGGCAGATCGCCAAGCTGGACGAGAAGGAGTCCAAGCTGCACGCCCAACTCGCCGAGCACGCCGCCGACTTCTCCAAGGTCGCCGAACTGGACGGGCAGCTGCGCGCCGTTCGGGACGAGAAGGAGGAGCTGGAGATGAGCTGGCTGGAGCTGGCCGAGCAGGTCTGAGCTACGGCTCCTTCGGCTGAACTGCGGCTCCTTTGGCTGAACTACGGCTCCTGCGTCTGAACTACGGCCTCCTGAGCAGCACTTCGAGTTCGTCCGCCGCACGGCCCAGCGCACTGAGCGCCGGGTCGTGCGGCGTGCTCGGGCGGGCCGCCGTGCTGGTCGGGGGGCGGTGCTCCCGGGCCGCGGCGGTCAGTTCGTCCAGCGCCCGGCGGACCCGCTCGGTCTCGGCCGGATCCGGCACCCGGCCGCCGTACCGGATCTGCGCGGCGAACGCCGCCACCGCACCACCGAGCCGCTCCAGCGCGGCCGTCGCCGGCAGCCACTGCTCGGCCAGCCGGCCGGTCGGCGGCGGCTCGGCCAGCCCCTGCCGCACCTCGTGCCGGACGTCCGCCAGCGACCGGTAGGCCGTACGGCGCAGCCACACCTCGCCCGTCCTCCGGTGGTCGGTCACCGCGTCCAGGTAGGCGCGCAGCGCGGTCGTCGCGGCCACCAGCCGGGGCTCGATCCGGTGGCGCGGGCGCTCCGGCCACAACAGGTAGCCGAAGAGCAGCACGATCGCGCTCGCCAGTACGGTGTCCAGCACCCGGGGCCAGAACTCGGCCGCGCTGCTCTGCCCGCCCAGCTGGAGCAGGAGCAGCGCCATCGGCGTCATCACCAGGGTGTTCAGCCCGTAGTGCGCCGCCGTGGCGTACGGCAGCAGGGCGACGCAGCCGGCCGCCACCGCGGTCAGTGCCCACTGCTCGGTGGTCAGCGACACCAGCACCGCCGTCACCGCCACGCCCAGCACCGTGCCGACCGCGCGGCTCACCGCGCGCAGGAACACCGAACCGAGATCCGGCTTCAGCACGAAGGCGATCGTCATCGGCACCCAATAGCTTTTGCTCAGCGGGAAGTTGGCGGTCACCACCGAACCCGCCGCGATGCACAGCGCGACCCGCAGGCCGTACCGCGCCGACGGTCCGGACAGCAGCCCGCCCCTCAGCCGCCACGGATCCGGCGGGGGCGCGGGAGCCGTGCCGATCCGCGCGGGGCGCCCCGCCACGGCCTCGGCCGCGGCCCGCAGCGCCACGTCCAGCGCCTGGCGGGCCGGGGTGTCCGGCCGCCAGTCCGGCACCACCACCTCCTCGTCGTCGTCCTGCCGCACCGCCTCAGCCAGCCGCCCCGGCACCGCGGCCACCTCCGGCGGGACGGGCCGCCGGGCCCACAGCAGGCCGGTCGCCGCCTCGGTCGCGGCCAGGGCCGCCTCGAACATCGGGCGCAGGCCCGGGGGTTCCGCCCTCCGGTGGTTCGGGAACAGGTCCTGCAACTGGTTCAGCCGGGCCGTCAACACCCGGCGGGAATCCGCCCCCCGCGCGGTGCCCAGATCGGCGAGCGTACGGCCCAGCGCCTCGTACACGGTGGCCAGCGCCCGGCGGCGCGGATCGCCGTGCGCGGTGGCCGGCAGACCCAACAGCACCACGAACGCGGCACCCACCAGCATCATCGGCGCCGCCGCCCACCACGGCCGCGGCAACGGCATCCCACTGCCCAACGCGGCCGACACCAACAGCAGCATCCCCGCCGCCGACCCGCGCGGACCGGTCGCACTCAGCACACCGGACCCGAAGGCCGTCAGCGTCAGCCCCGCACCGAGCACGGCCGCACCCACGTGCGCGTGCTGCAACGCCGTACCGACCAGCATCCCCAGCGCCGACGCCACCACAGCCGACCCGATCCGGGCCACTCGCAACACGGCCGGTTCCACCCGGTCGTTCATCGTCGCGTGCATCGCCCCCAGCCCGGCGAACACCCCCAGATCCAACCGGTGCGCCCACAGCCCCACCACCAACGGCACCACCATCCCGACCGCGGCCCGCACCATCAACACCACCGGCACCGGCGGCCGCTCCGGCCGCACGGCACGGGCCCACCAGGGGGTCGGGATCTGCTCGTGTGCAGGCATGCCGTCACGTCCGTTCTGCGGCCTCGGGTCGCTGCTGTGCGACATTGCGCGGCAGATGGGGCGTACCGGGTCAGTCTACCCAGCGGGCCGGGCCAGGGCTGTACGTGTCAAGTTCGTACCGATCGAGCCCGGGCAGGCCAAGGTCCCTGCCGGTCCGACAGGGGCGGTGGCTACGATGACGGAGGCGGGGACCGCCCCCAGGGCGGGTGGTTCTCACCGACCAGGACGGTAAGACCCAGAAGTTGACGGTGTGTTGCGGCGGGAAGGGCCCGGGAGTCGCCGGGCGCCGGCCGTACGGGGGAGAGGTGGATTGCTGTGGGAGAGCCGACGACTACATCAGGCGCGGGGGCGACGCCGGCGGGGCCGACGGATCCGGCGGCGACGGTCGGGTCGACGCCCTATTCGCTCAGCACCCCGTGGGGTGGTTACGGGCCGCTGGTGAGCATGGGGCAGACGTACGGCGACGCCAACGCCCTGGTCACCGCCTTCGGCGGGCAGAACGTCCAGATCGAGATTCAGACACTCACTGCGTTCGCCACGAAGGTGGAGGCCTTGCTCGCCGCCATGGAGGGCTCGGAGGCTGCGCCGTACAAGCTCGAAGCGCAGAAGCTGACTCGGGAGAATTTCGTCAGCGGGAAGAACCCCGGGGCTTTCCCGGAGGCAGTGGACCTGAATTCCGCCTACAGCAAGGTTCACAGCCAGCTCGTCAAGCTCCACAAGGACTTCACGGCGCAGATCCAGGCGATGCAGAAAGCCGTGGTCCAGTCGGCGGGCTCCTACGGGACCAGTGACGAGAACGCGGCGGCCGCCCAGAACGCAGTGGCGAGCAGCGCAGGCGTCACGGGGCCGAGCGGATCGGCGCGGCGGGACAACGCGAACCTCTGACGGCGGCGCGGGAAAGGCTCACGGGGAGACGGGGAACAGGTCATGGCAGACGAATACAACGACATGCAGCACGCCGAGCTCAGGGCGCTGGTTGACGGCACCGCGCCTGACATGCTCTTGAAACGAGCCGGCAAGCTCCAGGACGCCGGTCGGGTTCTTACGGAACTCAGCACGGCTCTCCAGGCCCACCTCGGCACGGTCAACTGGGAGGGGCAGGCCGCTGAGAACTTCAAGACCTGGGTCGGGAACCTGTACAAGTCCGCGGCGATCATCGGTCAACACTCCACGACCGCCGGCGGGGCGATGACCCAGGCAGGTGAAGCGCTCAGTACGGCCAAGGTCGCGATGCCCCAGCTTCCCCAGTACGCGATGGACAAGGTCGCCGCTTACGAGAAGCAGACGGTTCCCCCGGATGTGGAATCGAAGATCTCAACAATGGGCCAGACGCCCGACGAGTACATGAAGGCGAAGCTCGGGGACGCTTGGGTTACCAAGAACGAGTACGACGGGTACAAGGCGACGATCCAGAAGGAGCAGCAGGAAGCCGCCAAGCAGGTGGGGAACCTGGCTCAGGCGTACAGCGCGGCGACGACGACGCTGAACGGGATTCCCACGGACGTGACGCTGCCGGGGACGCCTGGGGAGGAGAGCAACCAATATGAGTCCTCTGCGGCATCCAATGGCAGCACGGGCAGCTACGGCGGCACCAGCCGGAGCGCTCGTGTAAGTGGCGGCAGCATCGGCGGAGGCTACAGTTCGTCCGGCGGCACCTACGGCGGCGGCTCCGTGCCATCACGCGACCCGGGAACGCACTGGCAGGACCCGTCCATCCCGACCCACACCGGACCGGTTCCTCCGCACGGCGGCGGCCAGCTGCCCCCGCCGCCGCAGGACCCGGGCTCCACGATCCCGCCGTCCCACCCGTCGGACCCGGTGACCCGCCCGGGTACCGGCCTCGACAGCCTCCCGACCCTGCCGGACCAGACCGCCCCGGTCGGACCCGGTAGCGGTCCCGTGCTGCCGAGTGGCCCGGGCGGAACTCCTGGGTACCCCGGTGGTACCGATGGCCCTGGCGGTCTGCCCGGCCTGCCGGGCAGCGGGCCGATGGGCGGTTTCCCAAGCGGGACCGGCGGTGGCTCCGTCCCGACCAAGGGCATCGGCAGCGTCCCCGGCAAGGCCGGCGGCTCGGTGCCCCTCCGTACCGGTCCCTTCGGCGGCGGATCAGTCCCCGGCAAGACCGGCACCCCGGGCCTGCCCAGCGGAACGGTCTTCGGCCGCGAGGGCGCGGCGGGCGGCGGCCGGGTCGGAGGATCGCCCATGGGGGGCGGAATGGGCATGCACCCCGGGATGGGCGGCGGCCACGGTGTCGGCGGCGGCGGTGTCGGCGGCTCGCGCGGCCGAGGCCTGACCTCGACCCCCGGCGGAACGGTTGGCGGCCGCAAGGGCCCAGCTGCTGGCGGCGAGTTCACCCCAGGCGGTACGGGTCTGCGCAACCGTGCGGCCGCAGCGGGAGCCGCCGAGGGAGGTGCCCGGTCCGGGCAGAACGGCGTGATGGCTCCGGGCGCGGGCGGCGCCGGCGGCAAGAAGGACCGGGACCGCCGCAACCGCGCGGACTACCTCCATGAGGACGAGGAGACCTGGACCAGCGGTACGCCGCACAGCAACCCGGACGTGATTGAGTAGGACGGTAATGTCTGCCCGGTCACTGGGCTCACCCAGTGACCGGGCAGACCTGTTCGGGCCGTGCTTCCGGGTCGGCAGAAGGATTTGACGAGGAGTTGTGATGGGGCGGACGAGCGCACGGGGGCGCTGGAGGGCGGCTGCCGCAGTATTTCTGGCGGCGGGAGCCCTCGTCGGACCGGTTGCAGCACCGGCCGTCGCGGACGATACAGTTCGTGCACGGCAATGGCATCTGGATGCTATGCATGCTCCTGAGATGTGGAAGATTTCTACCGGGCAGGGGATCACTGTCGCGGTAATCGACGGGGGCTTCAGGCTGGACCACCCGGATCTGGTGGGACAGTTCCTGCCGGGTAAGGATTTCAGCGGAAGCCCTGGCGGCGTGGGGTCGTACGGCGACGGACACGGCACGGGGATTTCCAGCCTGATCGCTGGTACCGGGAAGGGTGTGGGGGGGACGGGCGCTGTCGGATTGGCACCCGGTGTCAAGATCTTGCCGCTTAAGATCAATAATGGATCTGTCGGATCCCTCGTTTCGGGGGATTTTCTGGATCAGGTCGGCCAGGCCGTTGACTATGCTGTGAGCCAGGGCGCGAAAGTGGTCAATATCTCGCAGGGCGTGACGGCGGTGACCACTTCTCCGGGGGACGTTGCCAAGCTGGATGGGATCCTCGCTGCTGCGCGTTCCAAGGGCGTACTGGTTGTGGCCAGTGTTGGAAATGAGGCGCAATCGGGGAATTTGCTGTCGTATCCAGGGGGTCTGCCCAACGTAGTGGGCGTCGGGGCCATCGGGCGTAATGAGGTCGTTACCGCTGAATCGGAAACGGGTCCTCATGTTGCCCTGGTTGCCCCGGGTGATGAAATCCTTGCAGCTTGCACCTCATCGACTGAGTACTGCAAGAGTCACGGGACATCGGATGCAGCCGCTCTGGTTTCTGCCTCTGCGGCACTGGTCTGGTCGGTCCATAAGGACTGGACGGCAAATCAAATTCTGCGGGTACTCATCAACACCGCAGGTAGGCCGAATGGCGGGACCAGCCGTACGGACAGCGCAGGCTGGGGCGCGGTTCGGCCGCGGATTGCGCTGACGGATCCGGGTGATCCCGGTCCGGCGGATGTGTCGCCGCTCCCGGCTGATGCGGCTACGCCTTCGGCTGTTCCGTCGCCGTCCGCGAGTGCGTCCGTTCCTGCATCGTCGGCGCCTAGCCCAGCTGGAGCGGCGTCCGGCGCGCCGACCGCGCAGCCGAAGGCTGATGCGTCGTCCGGGTCGGGTGGCAGCGCCATGCCGATCGTGGGGGGAGTGGTGGCTGGGCTGGTGGTGGTGGCCGGGGTGGTATTCGCGGTGTTGAGGCGGCGGAAGGCTGCTGCGCAGCCCTCGGCGGCTGCGCCGCTGGTGGCTCCGCCGGTGTACCAGCCGCCGGTGCCGCCGGAGGACAACCCGTACGCGAAGTAGTTCAGGTGTTGTTGGGCCGCTGGATGTGGGCTCGGCGGCTTGTGACTGTTGGGGTCGCGGGCGTGTGCGTGGTGGGGCGCGCGGCTGCGCCGGCGCTTGCTGGCGATTCGATCCGTCAGCACCAGTGGCACCTGGAAGCCGTGCACGCCCCGGCGATGTAGAAGACGTCCAAGGGGCCCGAGGATCGCCTTGACGGATCCCGGTGATCCAGGTCCGGCGGATGTGTCGCCGCTCCCGGCGGACGTGGCCGTACCGGTCCCGTCGTCCACGCTCCTGGCCTCGACGCCGGCCACGCCGCCTGCCGGTCCGTCGCCGACGGTCCTGCCGCCGCCGCCCACCACTGCGGCCACGGCGGATGTCGGGAGCGGGAAAAGCGGTCTCAGCTGGCCCGTGGCCATTGCGGTGATCGTGGCAGTCGTCCTGGTCGCGGGTGTGGCAGTGACGCTGCTGGTGCGGCGACTTGTCGTGGTCTTGCGGGGCGCGCGGGAGCGGTGAGGGCGGCGCGCGGGTTGGGAGGTGCGCCGAGGTCACTCGGGTGGGGGCTGGTGGGGGAGCCCGGGTGGTGGTGAGGGTGGTGGTATGGATGCGGAGGGTGCTTGGCGGGTTGGGCAGTTGCGGCGGGCGGCGGCTGCCGCGCTGATCGGGACGGCGATCGAGTTCTACGACTTCTTCCTGTACGGGACGGCGGCCGCGTTGGTGTTCGGGCCGGTGTTCTTTCCGGAACTGGGCGCGGTGGGGGCGCTGTTGGCGGCGTTCTCGGTGTACGCGGTGGCGTTCCTGGCCCGGCCGTTGGGGGCGGTGGTGTTCGGGCACTTCGGGGACCGGGTGGGCCGGAAGGCGACGCTGGTGGTGTCGTTGCTGTTGATGGGGCTGGCGACGGCGGCGGTGGGGTTGTTGCCGGGGTTCGCGGTGTGGGGGTGGTGGTCGCCGGTGCTGCTGGTGGTGTTGCGGGTGTGCCAGGGCGTCGGGTTGGGCGGGGAGTGGGGCGGGGCGGCGCTGTTGATCGCGGAGAACGCGCCGGCCGAGCGGCGCGGACGGTACGGGGGATTCCTGCAGTTGGGGCCGTCGGGTGGGTTCGTGCTGGCGAACGGCGGGTTCCTGGCGCTGCAACTGGGCCTGGACGAGCGGTCGTTCCGGGAGTGGGGCTGGCGGGTGCCGTTCCTGGCCTCGCTGGCGCTGGTGGCGGTGGGGCTGTTCGTGCGGTTGCGCCTGGCGGAGTCGCCGCTGTTCCGGGCGGACGAGCGGCGGGACCGTCTGCCGGTGGTGGAGGTGCTGCGGGAGCACTGGCGGCCGGTGTTGGCGGGCGGCGGGGCGATCACGATCGGGTACGCGCTGTTCTACCTGACCACCACGTACGCGTTGGCGTACACGACGTCCGGCCTCGGGGTGGCGAGCACGCTGGTGCTGGCGATGCTGCTGGTCGGGGCGGTGGGCGGCGCCGTGACGGTGTGGTGGAGCGCCGCGTGCAGTGACCGGTGGGGCCGGCGGCGGACGTTGCGGTGGGCGACGGGCCTGGCGGCGGGGTGGTCGCTGGTGCTGTTCCCGCTGGTGGAGACGGTGCGTCGGCCGCTGATGTTCCTCGGGCTGGCCGGGGCGATGGTGGTACTGGGGTGTCTGCTGGGCCCGTTGGCGGCGTTCCTGCCCGAGCTGTTCCCGACCCGGGTGCGCTACACCGGTGCCGCGTTGACGTACAACCTGGGCGGTGTGATCGGCGGGGCGACGACGCCGCTGGTGGCGACCAGGCTGACCGCGGCGTACGGGACGGCGCAGCCGGTCGGCTGGTACCTGGCGGCCCTGGGGGTGCTGGCCCTGGGCTGTCTGTGGTTGCTGCCGGACACCACCGGTGCGGAGTTGGCGGCGGTGGACGGCGGACGCCGCCGGGCGCCCGTGCTGGGGGCGGACCCGGCGGCGTAGCCGTACCCGGGGGCGGGAGTGTCAGCCGGCCAGGGCGGCGCGGCCGGCCAGCACGATCGCGGTGTGCCGGGCGACGCGCTCGCCCAGGTGCTCGGCGGTCGCGATGTCGGCCTTGTGGACGGCCTCGGCGCCCGCGTCGGACGGGGAGGAGGCGGCGGCGCCGCTGAAGAAGCCGAGGCGGTTGAGGTCGTCCTCGCTGGCGGTGGTGGCGTTCCAGCCCGGCTTGAGGCCGAGGTTGACCCAGTTCATGCCGTGCTGGGCGGCGAGGGTCTGGAAGAAGCCGAGGGTGCTGGCCTTGTCGCCGCTCTTGGAGGCGGAGTTGGTGAAGCCGGCCGCGACCTTGTCCTTCCAGGCGTCGGTGAACCAGCGCTTGCTGGTGGCCTCGGCGAAGACGTGGAAGGCGCCGGAGGCGGTGCCCATGTAGGTGGGGGAGCCGAAGACGATCGCGTCGGCGGCGTCCAGCTGGGCCCACTGCTCCTCGGTGATGGTGTCGACGGCGATCGAGACGACCTCGGCACCTGCGGCGGCGGCGCCGCGGGCGACGGCCTCGGCTATCACGGCGGTGTGGCCGTAGCCGGAGTGGTAGGCGAGCGCGACGGTCGGGCGGATGGCGGTCATACGGGCACTCCTGTGCGGCTGGAGGTACGGGCGTGAACGGTCTCCAATATAGACCAGGTCTCCACTGGAGACCAAGAGTCGATCGGAGACCAGGTGTGGATCGGAGACCGTCGGACTACCCTGGGCGGCATGACGACGGAGGAAACGGCCCGGGCCGGTACCGAGTGGCACGGGGAGGAGGCGTACGACGTCTTCGCCCGGCTCTGCCCCAGCCGCGAGCTGTTCGCCGAGCTCGCCGACAAGTGGTCGATGCTGATCCTGATGAGCCTCGACGCCTGCGGACCCCAGCGCTTCTCCGAGCTCCAGCGCGGGGTCGGCGGGGTCAGCCGCAAGATGCTCACCCAGTCACTGCGCAACCTGGAGCGCAGCGGCCTGGTGCTCCGCACGGTCTTCCCGGAGACGCCCCCGCGGGTGGTCTACGACCTGCGGCCGCTCGGCCGGGAACTGGCCGAGCTGCTCTCCCCGCTCGGACACTGGACGGAGCGGCGTGCCCAGCGGATGCTCGCGGCTCGCGAGGAGTTCGACGCGGCGCACGCCGAGGGGGACCTGTAGCCGGCGGGGCGGGGCGGGTGAGCGGTCGCGGGGCCGGGTCGGGGGCCGGGTCGGGGTCGATTTCCCTTTCGGGCCGACGGCCGTGTAATGTCTTCCTTGTTCGACCGGCCCGGAAGAAACAAAAAGTCCGGCAAGCCCCTATAGCTCAGTCGGTAGAGCGTCTCCATGGTAAGGAGAAGGTCTGCGGTTCGATTCCGCATGGGGGCTCCACTGAAAGACCCTCGCCTCTCGGCGGGGGTCTTTCGCGTTCCCCGCGCCGAGTGCGGCCCGCGCCCGCCCAGGACTCACCCCGCGTCCGGCGACACGCGGTGGCCCGGCGGGCCTAGCGGGTCGGGTACGGAATGCGTTGTGATGGTGCGTCATCGGCCGCCCGCCCGAGGGGGTGCGGGCGCGAGCCGGACCCCGACCGGGAGGGCGTCATGGGTGTTCGACTCGTGGTGGTCGACGACCACCGGCTGCTGGCCGAGGCGCTGGCGACCGCGCTCCAACTGCGCGGCCACCGGGTGCTCGCGGTCGGTTCCCCGTCCAGTGTCGCCGCCGACCTGGTGGTCGGCCGGCGGCCCGAGGTGTGCCTGCTGGGGGTGTCCGCGCCGGGGGAGCCGGGTGCTTTCGACGGGCTGCGCCGGATCCGCCGGGAGCGCCCCGAGGTGGCGGTGATCGTCCTCGGGCCGGTCGGTGAACTCCACGGCGTGGCCTGCGCGTTCGCGGCCGGAGCAGCGGGGTACGTGCCGTGCGACGAGCGGATCGAAGTGGTCGAGCGGGCGATCGGACGGGCCCGGGCGGGCGAGGCCGCGGTGGCGGTGGACCTGCTGCGCGGAGCCTTCGACCAACTGCTGCGCCCGGTGGCCGAGCCGGACGACGAGGCGGTCCGGCTACTGCGGCTGCTGACCCGACGTGAGGTGCAGGTGCTGGCCCGGATCGCGGACGGCGAGGACACCGCGGCGATCGCCGCCGGGATGCGGATCGCCGCGAGCACCGCCCGTACCCACGTGCAGCGCGTGCTGATGAAGCTCGGCGCGCGCACCCGGCTGGAGGCGGCCGCGGTGGCTGCGCGCACCGGGCTGCTGGAGCGGATGTCCGACGGCTGAGGAAGTCGGCTGAGGAAGTCGGCTGGGAAGGACGGCCGGGGAGGACGGCCGAGGAAGACGGCCGAGGAAGACGGCCGAGAAGGAGGCCGGCTGAGGACTGGGTGAGAATGCGCGGCGGCGAGCGCCCGGGTGGTCCGGAGCACCCCGCCGGGCAGGGACAATTGACCCCAGTCGTTCGCATTCCTTCGATGGCGCCGCCGACCGGGCGGCCCATCGCCCGCTGGAGGTCTCATCATGAGTAAGTACCTGGTCACGGGTGGCGCCGGCTACGTCGGCAGCGTGGTGGCCGCCCACCTGCTGGAGGCGGGGCACCAGGTGACCGTCCTGGACGACCTCTCCACCGGCTTCCGCGAGAGCGTCCCGGCGGGTGCCGAGTTCGTCGAGGGCCGGATCCAGGAGGCCGGCCAGGTGCTGGACGGCTCCTTCGACGGCGTGCTGCACTTCGCCGCCTCCTCGCAGGTCGGCGAGTCGGTCGTGGACCCGGAGAAGTACTGGCGCAACAACGTGGCCGGTTCGCTGGAGCTGATCACCGCGATGCGCACGGCGGGCGTGCGCAAGCTGGTGTTCTCCTCCACCGCCGCCGTGTACGGCGAGCCGGAGGTCGTGCCGATCGCCGAGACCGCCCGGACCTCGCCGACCAACACCTACGGCGCCAGCAAGCTCGCCATGGACCACATGATCACCAGCGAGGCCGTCGCGCACGGCCTGGCCGCCGTCTCGCTGCGCTACTTCAACGTGGCCGGTGCGTACGGCTCCTACGGCGAGCGCCACGACCCCGAGTCGCACCTGATCCCGCTGGTCTTCCAGGCCGCGCTCGGTCAGCGCCCGCACATCGCGGTGTACGGCGACGACTACCCGACCCCGGACGGCACCTGCATCCGGGACTACATCCACGTCGCCGACCTGGCCGACGCCCACCTGCTGGCGCTGGACGCCGCCAAGCCGGGCGAGCACCTGATCTGCAACCTCGGCAACGGCAGCGGCTTCTCGGTGCGCGAGGTGATCGAGTCGGTCAAGCGCGTCACCGGCCGGGAGATCCCGGTGCAGGTGGTCGGTCGCCGGGCCGGCGACCCCGCCGTGCTGGTGGCCTCCGCCGAGCGCGCCCACGAGGCGCTGGGCTGGACGCCGCGCCGCCCGAACCTGGACGACATCGTCGCCGACGCCTGGAAGTTCGCCCTGGAGCGGAACGCCGAGTAGGCACGAATCGGCAGGCAACCACCAACGGCCCGCACGGGCCGGTCAGTTGGACGGCTCCCGAGGGCGCTGAGGGCGCTCCCGGGAGCCGTCCAACCGGACGAGGCCCGGCCGCTCACGTTACTCCTGACGAAACCTAACCCGATTTGGCCTGTAGCCCTACGTGAACTAATCTCACGCTCCGTGAAGATCGTTGTGCGGGTGAAGCTGGAGCCACCGGCCTGCCAGGCCGACGCGCTGGCCGCCACTCTGCGTGGGTGCAACCGGGCGGCGAATCACGTCTCCCGCGTGGCGTTCGAGTCGGGTGAGAAGCGGCGCAGCGGTCTCCAGCCGTTGGTGTACCGGCAGGTCAAGGACGAGTTCGACCTGTCCGCGCAGCCTACGGTGCGGGTGGTGAAGAAGGTCTGCGACGCCTACGCGACGTTGAAGGCGAACATCAGGGCCGGGAATCTCCAAATCCCTTGTCACGACCGCTGAACGCACCTCGCGCGGGATCGCCCTGGAAGACCTGACGGGCATCCGCGAGAGGGTCAAGGCCAAGCACGACCGGCGGTACCGCCTCCACTCCTGGGCGTTCGCCCAGCTCGGGGCGTTCGTTGCCTACAAGGCCGAACGCGCGGGCGTTCCCGTGGTCCACGTGGACCCGAGGATCACCTCCCGCCAGTGCTCCTCCTGCCGGCACACCCACCGGACCAACCGAGTGGACCAGGCCACGTTCTCGTGCCGTGCCTGCGGCACCACGATGCACGCGGATGATGGGGGCACCTCCCGGCCGAAGGCTGGGGGAGGCTCCCGCAACATCCGCCACGCGCGGGCGATGCGTGGCAGCGGGGCAAAGTCAACTGCCCCACCAGCGCTCCGTAGAGCGCTGGTCAGACGCGGTGACCGCTGGCGGGGCGACTCGTCAGGCACACGGTCAACCGCAAGCCCGGGAACTTCAGTACCGGGTAGTTGACCGAACCGCCACGGGCGCGTTTCCCGGCCCGTACGCTGAATGCGGTACCGGTGGGGGCCGGCGCCCTTTCGGCCTCACCGGCCACCGGTGGGCGGGCGGAGCGGACGGTCCGGAACGCGGACGCCGGACCGGACCCCGCTCCCGGGCTCGGGTGCTCTGAGCAGGGGGTAGTGACGATGGGGCGGATCCGGGTCCTGGTGGTCGACGACCACCGTATCTTCGCCGAGGCGCTGGCCGCGGCCCTCGCCGCCGAGCCCGACGTGGAGGTGGGCGCGGCCGGCAGTGCGGCCGCCGCCGAGCGGGCGCTGGAGCGTGCCGCCGCCGAGGGACGGGCCTACGACGTGGCGCTGATCGACGCCGATCTGGGGGCCGGAGCCGGGGCCGCCGGGGCGGCCGACCGGGCCGGATCCGGCGGCGAACCGGCCGAGGAGGCCCGGCGCCGCCCGCCCCCGACGGTACCGCCGGGGGCCGTCCCGCCGGGGGCCGTCCCGCCGCCGCGCCGGTCGACCGCCGTGCCCCCGGCCCCGGCGGCCGTCCTCCGGCCGGCGGACCAGGCGCGGTCCGACCAGCTCCGCGCCGAGCAGGCCCGCGCCGACCAGCTGAGGCCCGCCGCCCCGCCGCCGGACGGCATCGGCCTGATCGGCCGGCTCCGCCGGGCCCACCCGGGGCTGCGCGCGGTGGTGCTGGCCACCGCCGACGACCCGCGCCGCGCCGCCCGGGCGCTGCACGCGGGCGCCACCGGCTGGGTGGCGAAGGAGAGTTCGCTGGCCCGGCTGCTCGCGGTCGTCCGGGGCGTGCTGCGGGACGAGACCCACCTGCCACCCGCGCTGCTCACCGGGGTGATCCGCGAGCTCACCACCGCCCGGCGGGACCGCACCGAGAGCGAGCGGCTGGTGGACACCCTGACGCCGCGGGAGAAGCAGATCCTGCGCTGCATGGTCGCGGGGCTTGGCCGGCAGGCGGTCGCGGAGCGGCTGTACCTGTCGCCGCACACCGTCCGCACCCACATGCAGAACGTGCTGGGGAAGCTGGGGGTGCACTCCACGCTGGCCGCCGTCGCGGTGGCCCGTCGGGCCGGGGTCGGTCCCGCGGAGCCGGCCGCGCCGCCGTCGATCGCCTCCGCCCCGTAGCCGGAATCCGAACGAGCTCGGGCAGCCGGAATCCGAACGGACTCAGCCCGGGATGTTGTCGAACGGTGCGACGAGCAGCCGCAGCAGGGCGGCGAGTTCGCCCTGCTGGTCGGAGCTGAGCTGGGCCAGCAGTTCGCGTTCGTGGGTCAGCAGGCCGGCCAGCGCCTGGTCGGCGCGGTCGCGGCCGTCGTCGGTGAGCCGGACGAGCACGCCGCGGCGGTCGTCCGGGTCGGGCAGGCGCTTGACCAGGCCCTTGCCGGTGAGGCGGTCGATCCGGTTGGTCATGGTGCCGGAGGTGACCAGGGTCTGGGTGAGCAGCTGGCCGGGGGAGAGCTGGTACGGGGAGCCGGCCCGCCGCAGGGCGGTCAGGACGTCGAACTCCCAGGGCTCCAGGCCGTGCTCGGCGAAGGCCGTGCGGCGGGCGCGGTCGAGGTGGCGGGCGAGCCGGCTGACCCGGCTGAGCACCTCCAGCGGCTCCACGTCGAGGTCGGGGCGCTCCCGGCGCCACGCTGCGACCAGCCTGTCGACCTCGTCCTCCATGACGATCAGTGTATCGGTGGATGTGTCGATGTGAAGTCTCTTGACATCGAGAAATATGCCAGCGAGGCTACCGGAGATATCTTGATATCGAGATACCTGCGAGGTGAACGATGACCAGCCCCGTCTGGGACCCGGCGCAGTACCTGCGCTTCGCCGACGAACGCACCCGCCCGCTGCGCGACCTGCTCGCCCGCGTCCCCGCCCTGCCGAACGAGCCCGCCGCGACGATCCTCGACATCGGCTGCGGGCCCGGCAACTCCACCGCCGTCCTGCGCGAACGCTGGCCGCAGGCCCGGATCACCGGAGTCGACAACTCCGCCCCGATGCTGGAGACCGCCCGCACCCGGGGCGAGCCCACCGCCGACTACCTGCTCGCCGACGCCCGCGACTACGACCCGGCCCCGGCCGGACCCGACCTGATCGCCTCGAACGCGACCCTCCAGTGGGTGGACGGGCACCTCGCGGTGCTGGCGCGCTGGGCGGACGCCCTCGAACCCGGCGGGGTCGTGGCCTTCCAGGTGCCCGGCAACTTCGAGGCCCCCAGCCACACCCTGCTCGCCGAACTGCGCCGCAGCCCCCGCTGGCGTGACGCCCTCGGCACCGACGCCGTCCGCAACGGCGTCCACCGGCCGGAGCGGTACCTGGACGCCCTCGCCGGGGCCGGCTGCGCCGTCGACGTCTGGGAGACCACCTACAGCACCCTGCTGCCCGGGCCGGACCCGGTGCTGGAGTGGGTCAAGGGCACCGCGCTGCGCCCGGTCCTCGGCCGGCTCACCGACCCGGCCGACCGGGCCGCCTTCCTCGCGGAGTACGGACGGCTGCTGCGCGAGGCCTACCCGACCGGGCCGTACGGGACGGTCTTCCCGTTCCGGCGGATCTTCGCGGTCGGGGTCAAGCGGTAGGCCGAGGTCGCGTAGTAAGGGGGAGCGGCCACCGGAGCCGGGGTCAGGCCCTGCGGTCGCCGACCAGCTTCGGGTGCCGCTCCAGGCCCTCCAGCCCGTGCCAGGCCAGGTTCACCAGGTGCGCCGCGACCGTCGCCTTGTCCGGCTTGCGGACCTCCAGCCACCACTGGCCGGTCAGCGCGACCATCCCGACCAGCATCTGCGAGTACATCGGGGCCAGCCGGGCGTCGAAGCCCCGGGACTTGAACTCCAGGCCCAGGATGTCCTCCACCTGGGTCGCGATGTCGCTGATCAGCGAGGCGAAGGTGCCGGTCGACTGGGCCACCGGCGAGTCCCGGACCAGGATCCGGAAGCCGTCCGTCGAGGTGTCGATGTAGTCCATCAGCGCGAACGCCGCCTGCTCCAGCAGCTCCCGGGAGTGCCCGCCGGTGAGCGCCCCGGTCACCATGTCGAGCAGCAGCTGCATCTCGCGGTCCACCACCACCGCGTAGAGCCCCTCCTTGCCCCCGAAGTGCTCGTAGACCACCGGCTTGGAGACGCCGGCGCGCTCGGCGATCTCCTCCACCGAGGTGCCGTCGTAGCCGCGCTCCGCGAAGACCGTCCGGCCGATCTCCAGCAGCTGCTCCCGGCGCTGCTTGCCGGTCATCCGGACCCGGCCGCCCCGGCGGCGCGGGGCGGGCGCGGCCGCGGTGCCCTCCGCGGCGCGGTCCGCGCCCCGTTCACCGTCGTCCTTGGAGGCACCGGCGGTGGAGGCACCGGTGGTGGAGCCCGCAGCGGCGGCCCGCGGACGGGCCGGCGCCGTTCCGGGCGCCGCGTCCGTCCGCGTGCTGTGGTGACCGCCTGTGCTGTCTGCGCTGCTCCCGTTCACCCCTACATCATGCTGGAAGCGCCGCCTCATGCTGCGCGGCGGGCGGCGATCCGCTGCGCGTCCGGCCAGCGGACCTCCCGGACCCAGCCGGCCAGCTCGAACCAGCGGATCAGCCGGGCCGAGGAGTCGATCTGCCCGCGCAGCACCCCGTGCCGGGCCGAGGTGGGGTCGGCGTGGTGCAGGTTGTGCCAGGACTCCCCGCAGGAGAGCACCGCGAGCCACCAGACGTTGCCGGAGCGGTCCCGGGAGCGGAACGGGCGCCGGCCGACCGCGTGGCAGATCGAGTTGATCGACCAGGTGACGTGGTGCAGCAGGGCCACCCGGACCAGCGAGCCCCAGAAGAAGGCGGACAGCGCGCCCTCCCACTCCAGGCTGACCAGGCCGCCGACCAGCGCGGGCAGCAGCAGCGAGATGGTGGTCCAGAGCCAGAACAGCCGGGAGATCCGCCGCATGGCCGGGTCGCGGACCAGGTCCGGCGCGTACTTGAGCTGCGGGGTCTGCTCCTCGTCGAACATCCAGCCCATGTGCGCCCACCACAGGCCCTTGATCAGCGCCGGGACGCTCTCGCCGTAGCGCCAAGGCGAGTGCGGGTCGCCGTCCTTGTCGCTGAACCGGTGGTGCTTGCGGTGGTCGGCCACCCAGCGCACCAGCGGGCCCTCGACCGCCAGGCTGCCGACGATCGCCAGGACCAGCCGCATCGGGCGGGAGGCCTTGAAGGCGCCGTGGGTGAAGTAGCGGTGGTAGCCGACGGTGATGCCGTGACAGGTGAGGAAGTACATGGCGACGGTGACCGCGAGGTCCGTCCAGCCGAGCCCCCACCCCCAGGCCACCGGTACGGCGGCGACCAGGGCGGCGAACGGCACGAGGATGAACAGGGCGAGCGCGATCCGCTCGGCGAGACCCTGCTTCTCCCCGCCGCGGGTCGCGGACAGCCGGGTGGCGGCGTCGGCGGAGGGATCCGGGAGCGCGGCGGCCCCCGCGCGCTCCTCGCCGGCCTGGATGGTCATGGAGCATCCCTTCGCGACGTCCCGGGAACGGGACAGGCGGAGCCTACGTTTGCGTAACCTACGGCATCGTAGGTTGCGCTCCGTGTCCAGCGGAACAGACCGCAGCGCGGCACCCGAGTGAATTCACCCGACTGGATGGATGAACTCTGAATCCGCCCCGAGATGGGACGAGTCGCTCGCACACTCATCGCGTGCGAGCCAAGACTGAGCAGCGCGAAGCCGCCCGCCGCCTCCGGCGAGAGGGGCGCACCTACGACGAGATCCAGGTCGAGATCGGCGTGTAGAAGAGCTCGATATCCCTGTGGTGCCGGGACCTGCCGAGGCCGATCACGCCACGGCAGCAGTCGCGAAGGCGGCCGAAACCCGCTGGGGGCCGGTCCGCAGGCAGCGGGACGAGGAGCGCCGGGCGACCAAGGCGGCGGCCCGTGCCGAGATCGGCGACCTCAGTGATCGGGAGCTCTTCCGGTCGGGGTCGCGCTCTACTGGGCGGAAGGGTGCAAGGACAAGCCGTACGACCGGCGCGAGAAGGCCACCTTCATCAACAGTGACCCGCAGGTGGTCCAGGTCTACCTCGCCTGGCTGAAGCTACTGGGTCGGGCAGGACCGTTGGCGCCTGCGGGTGTCGATCCATGAGTCGGCGGATGTGTGCGAGGCGGAACGGTACTGGGTCCTGATCGCGGGGGTTCCGGTGGACTTCCTGCGGCGCGCGACACTCAAGCGGCACAATCCGAGGACGACGCGGAAGAACATCGGGATCGGCTACCACGGCTGCCTCACGATCAGCGTCTTGAGGAGTGCGGACCTGTATCGCCGAATCGAGGGTTGGTGGACGGGCATAGCTGATACCCAGGGCGGGGCTGACTCGGGTAGGGTCTGACCAGCTATCCGCCGTGGGGTAATTGGCAGCCCGCAGGCCTTTGGAGCCTTGCAGTGATGGTTCGAGTCCATCCGGCGGAGCCGTGTACGTGTCCGGTGGCCAGATCTGGCCAGCGGGCGGTTTTTCTTCCGCAGCTATCCTCATAAGCGCCAGGGCATGCGTGCGGGCCTCTGCCCGGGCCTGCTCTGCCCTCTCTGTGAACCTACTGAGGAGCCTCCCCGCATGGGTGCCAATTCGCTTGCCGCCGTTGTCGTGCTCGCCGCCGGTGGCGGGACCCGGATGAAGTCGAACAAGCTGCCCAAGGTGCTGCACGAGGTGTGCGGGCGCTCACTGGTGGGTCACGCGGTGTCGGCGGCCGGGGAACTGACGCCCGGGCAGCTGGTCGTGGTCGTCGGACACCAGCGCGAGCAGGTCGAGGAGCACCTGGCGGCGCACTACCCGGGCGTGCGCCCGGTGGTGCAGGAGGAGCAGAACGGCACCGGCCACGCGGTGCGCACCGCGCTGGAGGCGCTGGCCGCCGACGGCGTGACGCTGGACGGCACCGTGATCGTCACCGCCGGGGACTCCCCGCTGCTGACCGGGGACACCCTGCGCCGGCTGGCGAAGTCGCACGAGGCGCAGCAGAACGGCGTCACCGTGCTGACCGCCGTCGTCCCGGAGCCCTTCGGCTACGGCCGGATCCTGCGCGACGAGGACGGCACGGTCGCCGCGATCGTCGAGGAGCGGGACGCCACCGACACCCAGCGCGCGATCGCCGAGATCAACTCGGGCGTCTTCGCCTTCGACGCCAAGCTGCTCACCGAGGCGCTGGCCGAGCTCACCACGGACAACTCGCAGGGCGAGGAGTACCTGACCGACACCCTGGAGATCCTGCGCAAGGCCGGGCACCGGGTCGGCGCCGTGGTCGCCGAGGACCACCGGGACATCCTGGGCATCAACGACCGGGTCCAGCTGGCGCAGGCCCGCCGGCTGCTGAACGACCGCCTGCTGGAGCGGGCGATGCGGGCCGGCGTCACCGTGGTGGACCCGGCGACCGCCTGGTTCGACGTCCAGGTGACGTACGAGCCGGACGCGGTCGTGCTGCCGAACACCCAGCTGCAGGGCGCCACCCACCTGGGCGAGGGCTGCGAGGTGGGCCCGAACTCGACCCTGACCGACACCCTGGTCGGCGCCGGCGCCCGTGTGAGCAACACCACGGCCGTCAGCGCCGAGATCGGTGAGCTGGCCGCCGCCGGCCCGTACGCCTACCTGCGGCCGGGCGCGAAGCTGGCCCGCAAGGCGAAGGTCGGCACCTACGTCGAGATCAAGAACTCCGAGCTGGGCGAGGGCGCCAAGGTGCCGCACCTCTCCTACATCGGCGACGCCACGATCGGCGAGGGCACCAACGTCGGCGCGGCCTCGGTCACCGTGAACTACGACGGGGTCAACAAGCACCGCACGGTCATCGGCGCGCACTGCCGTACCGGTTCGGACAACATGTTCATCGCCCCGGTCACCGTCGGTGACGGCGCTTACACCGGCGCGGGCTCGGTGATCACCACCGACGTTCCGCCCGGCGCACTCGGCGTGAACCGCGCGCAGCAGCGCAACATCGAGGGCTGGGTGGCGCGCAAGCGCCCGGGGACGACGTCCGCGCAGGCGGCGAAGGCCGCGACGGACGGCGCCGCGGAGGCCTGACGGCCAGGGCGGGGGCCGGTCGGGCGGTCCCGGGGCGGACGGTTTCCGTGCGGGCGCGTAACCTTGGGGACATACGTGCGCCACTGGGGCTACCGCCCGTGTCCAGGCGTACCGACAATTCCCTGATCCCCGTGGGTGCCGGCTGCGCCTGCCCTCCTCGGGAGAGGGGTTCAGCGTCCGCAACGCGAGGAGACGGTGCAGTGAGCGGGATCACGACGTCGGGTGAGAAGAAGCTGAAGCTCTTTTCCGGCCGTGCCCACCCCGAACTGGCGAAGGAGGTTGCCGAGGCGCTGGGGACCGAGCTGGTCCCGACCAAGGCCCTGGACTTCGCCAACGGCGAGATCTACGTCCGCTTCCTGGAGTCGGCGCGCGGCGCGGACTGCTTCGTGATGCAGAGCCACACGGCTCCCATCAACCAGTGGATCATGGAACAGCTGATCATGATCGATGCTCTGAAGCGGGCCTCCGCCCGGAGCATCACCGCGATCCTGCCGTTCTACGGCTACGCCCGCCAGGACAAGAAGCACCTGGGCCGCGAGCCGATCTCGGCCCGCCTGGTCGCCGACCTGCTCCGCCAGGCCGGTGCCGACCGGCTGATGGCCGTGGACCTGCACACCGCGCAGATCCAGGGCTTCTTCGACGGCCCGGTGGACCACCTGTTCGCGCTGCCGCTGCTGGCCGACTACATCGGCGAGAAGGTGGACCGCTCGAAGCTGACCGTCGTCTCGCCGGACGCCGGCCGGGTCAAGGTCGCCGACCAGTGGTGCGACCGGCTGGACGCCCCGCTGGCGATCATCCACAAGCGCCGCGACATGACCCAGGCCAACACCATCCTGTCGGCCGAGGTCGTCGGTGACGTCCAGGACCGGGTCTGCGTCCTGGTCGACGACATGATCGACACCGCCGGCACGATCTGCGCCGCGGCCGACGCGCTGTTCGAGAACGGCGCGGCGGACGTCCTGGTCGCCGCCACCCACGGCGTGCTCTCCGGCCCGGCCGCGGACCGGCTGAAGAACTCGCGGGTGAGCGAGTTCGTGTTCACCAACACGCTGCCCACCCCGGCGCAGCTCCAGCTCGACAAGATCACCACGCTGTCCATCGCCCCGTCGATCGCGGCCGCGATCCGCGAGGTGTTCGAGGAGGGCTCGGTCACCAGCCTCTTCGAGGGCGTGCACTGATCCTCGAGGGCGTGCACTGATCCTCGAGGGCGTGCGCTGATCCTCGAGGGCGTGCACTGACGAAGCCCCGCGCAGGCGGCCCCGGACCACCGACGGTCCGGGGCCGCCTCCGGTTTCCCGGGAGGGGGGCCGATTTCGCGGGAGCGGGTCGGTGCGGTTAGACTCGTGAAACTGCTCGGCGAGGGATGCCGTGTGCCTGCTCGACGGGCACCGACACCGTGATCGACGCGCTGCCGGTAGCGGATTCCGTCCGCCGGCAGAGGCCGTTGCCGCCGAGTGACCCCCGAACGTACTGAGGGTGTGGTCCCGGCGGTTTTTCGCGTTGCCTGCACCCCCGCGCCAGTCTTCCCGAGGAGTGCAGTCGTGTCCGAGATCCGCCTTGCCGCCGAGACCCGTACCGAGTTCGGCAAGGGTGCCGCCCGTCGCGCCCGCCGCGCCGGCTTCGTCCCCGGTGTCGTCTACGGCCACGGCCACGCCCCGGTTCACCTGAACCTGCCCGGCCACGACCTGATGATGGCCCTCAAGACCCCGAACGCCCTGCTGGTCGTTCCGATCGACGGCAAGGACGAGTACGTCCTGCCGAAGGCCGTCCAGCGCGAGGCCATCAAGCGCACCATCGAGCACGTCGACCTGCTGCTGGTCAAGCGTGGCGAGAAGGTCACCGTCGAGGTTCCGGTCCACACCGAGGGCGAGCTGGCCGCCGGTGGCAACCTGCTGGAGCACGTCCTGCAGGCCCTGCCGGTCGAGGCCGAGGCCACCCACCTGCCCGAGGCCGTCACCGTCTCCATCGAGGGCCTGGAGGCCGGCGCCTCCGTCCACGCCAAGGACATCGTCCTGCCGGCCAACGTCTCGCTGGCCGTCGACGCCGACGCCGTCGTGCTGCAGGTCATCGCCGCCCAGGCCGCCCCGGTCGAGGAGGAGGCCGAGGAGGCCGCCGAGGGCGCCGAGGCCTGAGCCCCGTAGCGCAGCACTGCTGTTGACCGCTGCCCCGGTCGCTCCCCTGGAGCGGCCGGGGCAGCGGTGCGTCCGGGATGATGACGTCGAGCGCGGAGTCGAGCGCGAAGGAGAGAGGCCATGAGCGAGCGGAGCGAGCGAATCGCATGAGTGAGGAGTACGACGGGCCCTGGCTGGTGGTCGGGCTGGGCAACCCCGGGGAGCAGTACGCCAGGAACCGGCACAACATCGGCTTCATGGTGGTGGACCTGCTGGCGCAGCGGATGGGCGCCAAGTTCAAGGCGCACAAGAGCCGGGCGCAGGTGGCCGAGGGGCGGCTGGCGGGCAAGCGGGTGGTGCTGGCCAAGCCGATGTCCTTCATGAACCTCTCCGGCGGGCCGGTGACGGCGCTGCGGGACTTCTACAAGGTGCCGGCCTCGGCGCTGATCGCCGTCCACGACGAGCTGGACATCGACTACGCGGCGCTGCGGCTGAAGCTGGGCGGCGGGGACAACGGCCACAACGGGCTGAAGTCGATCACCAAGTCGCTCGGCCCGGACTACCACCGGGTGCGCTGCGGGATCGGCCGTCCGCCCGGCCGGATGGAGGTCGCGGACTTCGTGCTGAAGGACTTCTCCTCGGCCGAGCGCAAGGAACTGGAGTGGTTCGTGGACCGCTCGGCGGACGCGGTGGAGGCGCTGCTGTCCGAGGGGCTGGAGCGGGCCCAGGGCACCTACAACTCCTGAGGGTCCGTCATGTGCACCGTGTGCCGGGTACGCAACGGTCGTACAACGCTTGGCCGCCCAAACCTGAATCCGTGTGAGAAGCCTGTGCGGGATCGGATACCGTCGCCCTGGTACGCGAACGGGTCCTGGGGAGTTCTCGATGCGGAGATTGCGTCCGGTCCGCCGACTTCGGCGGCTCCGGGTCGTCCGGCTGAAGCAGCTCGGACGACGGGTCGGCGCCGCCGGTGCGCTGGGGGCGGCCGGGGTGCTGCTGTCCAGCGGTGCGGTGGCGCACGCCGATCCGGTGGCCGAGCCGGATCCGGTGGTCTCGCCGGAGCCCGCGGCGGCGCAGTTCGGTCCGGTGCTGGGCGATTCGGTCGGCCCGGACGCCGGGCTGCTGGCGGTCGGCGGCGGCCTGGTGGTCGCGGCCGGCGGCGCGGCGCTGTGGCTGAAGCGCCGGCGCGCGGGCGAGCCCGCGGAGTAGGAACGTGACGTGCGGGGCCGGTGTCCACGGGAGTGGGCACCGGCCCTTCGCCGTCTTGTCATCCGTTTCCGGCGAGTGGCGCGTCATGAGGGTATGAAGCGCGAATCGATGCGCCCGGGGGGTTCCGGATCCGACCCGTTCGACGAGTTCGTCGCGGCGCGGTACCAGGCCCTCCTGCGGGGGGCGTACCTGATCACCGGGGATGTTCACGACGCCCGGGACCTGTTGCACGAGGCTCTGGCACGGGTGTACCCGAAGCGGTCGGCGATCCGGGAGCCCGGGGCGGCCGAGGGGTACGTCCGCAGGGCGATGGTCCGCACCCACGTCTCGCGGTGGCGCCGGACCAGACGCGAGGTGCTGACGGCCGCCCTGCCGGACCGGCCGGCGGTCCAGGAGGCGGAGCGGGATGGGCAGTTGGCGGCGGCGCTGGCCGGGCTGCCGCGGCGGCAGCGGGCGGCGGTGGTGCTGCGCTACTACCTGGACCTGTCCGTCGCCCAGGTGGCGGTGGAGCTGGGGTGCTCGGTGACCACGGCGAAGACCCACCTGGCGCGGGGGATCAAGGCGCTTCGACAGGAACTGCAACCGGCGAGGGAGTTGGTGGGGCGTGAGCGCTGAGGACGAGTTCGAGGAGGAGCTGTCCGTCCGGCTCGGGGTGCGTGCGGCGGGGATCGGCGGCAGCCCGCCGCTGGCCGAGCTGCGCGAGGCGGGGCGCCGGCGGGCCCGGCGGCAGCGGGTGCTGCGGGCTGTCACGGCGGTGGCGGTGCTGGCCGTCGGCGCGGGGGTGCTGACGCAGCTGGGCGGCGGGGGGAGCGCGAGTACGGCCGCCGGGCCGGCAGGGACCCGGGTCGTGACGCCGACCGTGACCCCGATCGTGAAGCCGACGGTGACCCCGACCAGGACGTCGCGGGGAGCCGAGACCGACGAGCGGGTGAAGTTCGTCCGGAACTGCCAGAGCGGGCCGTCCTCGGCACCGGCGTCGGACCAACCGGGGAGGGCGGACCTGGTGGCGGCGGGCCAGGCGGTCGAGCGGATGGCGCGGCAGGAGTACGGGGACCACTACTTCGCGACCTGCCTGGACCCGGCCGCGGCCACGCTGGTCGTGATGCGCAGCCCGGGTCCGACGGGCCTGGACGCCGCCGCGTCGCGGGCCGTGGCGCAGTGGCCCGCGGTGAAGCTGCGGTTCGTCGCCGCGCCCTCGTACCCCGAGCAGCTGAGGCTCGCCAAGGAGATCCGCGCGGAGGCCGGGGACTGGGCGGCGACGAAGGGCGTGCTCATCGCGTGGGTGGAGATCGCCCTGGACGGCAAGGGGGTGATCGTCCACACCCCGCAGCCGGAGACCGCCGGGGCGGCGGAGATCGTCCGGCAGTACGGGAACCTGGTCTCGGTCAGCCTCTGACGGAACGGCGTGGGGCCGGTGCTCGTGGAGAGCACCGGCCCCGACGCGCAACCACCCGGCGGTCAGCCGGTGTTGCGCAGGCCGGCGGCGATGCCGTTGACGGTGAGCAGCAGCGCGCGGGCGCGCAGCGGGTCCTCGTGGCGGCCGGCCGCGACCTCCTCGCGCTGGCGGCGCAGCAGCGCGACCTGGAGGTAGGAGATCGGGTCGAGGTAGGCGTCGCGGACGGTGAAGGTCTGCTTCAGCACCGGGTTGTGCTCCAGCAGTTCGCTCTCGCCGGTGAGCCGCAGCACCTCGCGCAGGGTGAGCTCGTGCTCGGCGACGATCTGGTCGAAGATGTGGTGCAGCTCGGCGGGCACCAGCTGCTCGACGTAGTGGCGGGCGATCCGCAGGTCGGTCTTGGCCAGCGTCATGGCGACGTTGGACAGGAAGTTGCGGAAGAAGTGCCACTGGCCGTACATCTCGTCCAGCACGTCGCCGAGGCCGTCCGCGCGGGCGGCGGCGAGGCCGGAGCCGACGCCGTACCAGCCGGGGACGATCTGGCGGGACTGGGTCCAGCCGAAGACCCACGGGATGGCCCGCAGGCCGTCCAGCCCGGCGCCGGAGTCGGGGCGGCGGGACGGGCGGGAGCCCAGGTGCAGCGAGGCGAGCTGGTCGACCGGGGTGGCGGCGAAGAAGTACTTCGGCAGGTCGTCCTGGTCGACCAGGGCGCGGTAGGAGGTGTGGGCGGCCTCGGAGACCCGGTCCATCGCGGCGTCCCAGCGGGCCAGTTCCTCGGGGGCCTGGCGCGGGGAGGTGTGCAGCGCGGAGGCGGCGAGGGTGGCGGAGAGGGTCAGCTCCAGGTTCTCCCGGGCGAGGGAGGGGAGCAGGTACTTGTCGGAGATGACCTCGCCCTGCTCGGTGACCTTGATCTCGCCCTCCAGGGTGCCCCAGGGCTGGGCCAGGATGGCCTCGTGCGAGGGGCCGCCGCCGCGGCCGACGGTGCCGCCGCGGCCGTGGAACAGGCGCAGCCGGATGCCGTAGCGGTGGGCGACGTCGCGCAGCCGGCGCTGGGCGCGGTGGATCTCCCACTGGGAGGTGGTGATGCCGCCGAACTTGGAGGAGTCGGAGTAGCCGAGCATGACCTCCTGGACGTCGCCGCGCAGCGAGACGAGCAGCCGGTAGGAGGGGTCGGAGAGCATCTCGTCCAGGATGCGGTCGGCCTGCTGGAGCTCCTCGGTGGTCTCCAGCAGCGGCACGATGCCGATCTTGGCGATCCCGGAGTGCAGGTCGATCAGGCCGGCCTCGCGGGCCAGCACGGTGGCGGCGAAGACGTCGTCGGCGCCCTGGCACATCGAGATGATGTAGCTCTCGACGATCTCGTCGCCGAAGCGCTCGAAGCCCTCGCGGATGGTGTTGAAGACGCCGAGGGTCTTGGTGCCGGCCTCGTCCAGCGGGGCGGGGGTGGGGGCGAGCGGGCGGCGCGAGCGCAGTTCCTTGGCGAGCAGCTTCTGCCGGTACTCGCGGGGCATGTCGGCGTAGCGCCAGGCCTCCTCGCCGAGCCGGTCGAAGAGCTGGCCGAGGGCGTGGTGGTGGGCCTCGGCGTGCTCGCGCACGTCCATGGTGGCGAGCTGGAGGCCGAAGGCCTCGATGGTGCGGATGGCGCGGGCGAGGCGGCCGTCGGCGATCAGCTCGCCGCGGTGGGCGCGCAGCGAGTCCTGGATCAGCCGCAGGTCGGTGATCAGCTCGCGGGTGCCGACGTAGTCGCGGCCGTCGACGTGCGGGGTGCCGCCGGCCAGGCGCTCGCGGGTGTTCTCCAGCTTGAGCCGGATGCAGGTGGCCTTGAGGCGGTAGGGCTCCTCGGCGTTCATCCGCTTGTAGCGGGGGCTGAGTTCGGGGAGCCGGTGCAGGTCGGTGTTGAGCGAGGCGAGCAGTTCGACCGAGGCGCCGGCCAGCCGCTCGGAGGTGGAGAGGGTGTTGCGCAGGTCGTCGATCGCGGCGAGGGCGTCCTTGATGCCGTACTCGTGCTGGAGGTTGAGGACGTCCCAGGTGACCTGCGGGGTGACGTTGGGGTTGCCGTCGCGGTCGCCGCCGATCCAGGTGCCGAAGGTGAGCGGGCGCACGCCGTCGGGCAGGGCGAGGCCGACCCGGGCGAGCTCCTCGTGCAGCTCCTCCAGGACCTCGGGGACGGCCTCGCGGTAGAGCTCGTCCAGGTAGTAGACGGCGTTGCGGGCCTCGTCGGTGGGTTCGGGGCGGGCGATGCGCAGTTCGTCGGTCTGCCAGAGCAGGTCGATGACCTCGGCGAGGCGGCGGTCGGCCGAGCGCTTGGCGCTGCTGGTGCGGGCCGGGTCGGCGGCGGCCAGGCCGGAGGTGAGCTCCTCGCGGTGGATGCGGTCGAGGAGTTCGCCGATCCGGCGCAGCTTGTTGAGCACGCTGCGGCGGGCGGCCTCGGTGGGGTGGGCGGTGAAGACCGGGCGGACCGCGAGGTGGGCCAGGGTGTCCTCGAGGTGCTTGGGGTCGGCGTCGGCGAGCTGGTCGGCGGTCTGGGCGAGCAGCGAGCCCTCGCGGGCGCGGCGGGTGGCGAACTCCCGGCCGCGGTGCACCTGCTCGGTGACGTTGGCGAGGTGGAAGTAGGTGGAGAAGGCGCGGACCAGCTTGGCGGCGGTGTCCAGGTCGATGTCGGAGAGGAGTTCGGCGGTGGCCTCGCCGTCGGTGCGGCTGAGCAGGCGGACCTGTTCGACCAGGCCCAGCAGCTGGGGGCCCTCCTGGCGGACCAGCGTCTCGCCGAGCAGGTCGCCGAGGCGGCGGATGTCCGCGCGCAGGGCGGCATTGTCGGCGATGGCGGTGGGGCTGTCCGCCGGGGTGGGGACCGGAGCGGTCACGGCTGGCTCCCTGTGGTGGTGGGGTTCGGCAACGGCTCATCGTCACAGGTCCACGCGCAGTGTGGCGGGTGTGACGCGTGCGGACCGCGCTGTCCGACGCGACCAGCATAGGTGTCGGGGCGGTCGCTGTCCGAGAGGTGGCCGGATGGCGGACAAGCTGCCGAAAACCACGTGTGGTCTGGACCACTTGAGGGGTGTGGAAGCGTACCGGGCAATCCCGGTGGGGAAGGGAAGGGGTTGCCGCTTAACCTGTCAGGCATGAGCAAGTCGCCTGGGGAGCGCGTGCCGGTCCGGTCGTTCTGGTGGTGGAAGCGGCGGCGCAGCGCCCTCCTCGACATCGGGCTGGCGCTGCTCGCCGCGGTCGAGTGTTCGGCCAGCACGATCGCCTTCCTCTCCGCCCGGATCCACGTGACCGCCGCGGGCGCGGTCGGGATCGCGCTGCTCGGCACGCTGGCCGGCGGTTCGCTGGTGGTGCGCCGGCGCTGGCCGGCCGTACCGGTGCTGGCGACGCTGCTGGTGACGCCCGGGATGCTGGGCGTGGTGCTGCTGGTGGTGTCGCTGTACACGCTGGCGGGGACCTGGGAGTGGCCCTCCCGGCGGCGCCGGGTGGTGGCGCTGGCCGGGCTGGCCTTCGCCGAGGCGGCGACCGTGATCGCGGTGACGCTGATCGTGCCGGGGGACTCGCCGGTGGAGCAGCCGCCGCTGTGGATCCAGGTCCTGTTCTCGTTGCTGGTGGCCGTCGGACTGACCGTCGCCCCGGTGGTGACCGGCCTGTACGTGGGGGCGCGGCGACGGCTGATCGAGTCGCTCAAGGACCGCGCGCACGGCCTGGAGACCGAACTGGACCTGCTGGCCGAGCAGGCGCAGGAGCGCGCCCGCCGGGCCCGGCTGGAGGAGCGCACCCGGATCGCCCGGGAGATGCACGACGTGGTGGCGCACCGGGTCTCGCTGATGGTGGTGCACGCCGGGGCGCTGGAGCGAATAGCCGTCAAGGATCCGGAGAAGGCCGCGCAGAGCGCCAAGCTGATGGGCGAGGTGGGCCGGCAGGCGCTCAACGAGCTGCGCGAGATCCTCGGCGTGCTGCGGATGGACGACGAGCGGCAGCCGGAGCCGGACTCGCTGGCCGGACTGCCGCGGCTGGTGGACCAGTCCCGGGCGGCCGGGATGGCGGTGACGCTGACGGTCAGCGGCAGCCGGCAGGAGTTCACCGGCGAGGCCGAGCAGACCGCCTACCGCGTCGTCCAGGAGGGGCTGACGAACGCCCACAAGCACGCGGGCGGCGCCCAGGTGTCGGTGCTGCTCGCGTACGCGCCGAACGGGGTGCGGGTGAGCGTGGTGAACGCCTGCCCGGGCGGGGAGCGCGGTGCGGCGCAGCTGCCCAGCGGCGGCAACGGGCTGGTCGGGATGCGGGAGCGGGTGATCGCGCTGGGCGGCAGCTTCTCGGCCGGGCCGGAGGCGGACGGCGGGTTCCGGGTGGAGGCGGTGCTGCCGTCACGGCTGGCCGTCCGGGGAGACCGACTCGGGTAGCCGTCAGCCGTACTCCTCGGCGGTGCGCAGCCGTTCCGGGGTGGTGCCCAGGACCAGGGCGCTGATCGCCTGGTCGATGCCGTGGCCGAGGAACCACTCGCCGGTGTGGTCCAGGCTGTAGACCCGGCCCTCCTCGTCGATCGCCAGCAGCGCCTGCCCGTACGCCTCCTCGCCGAGCGGGGCGAGCCGGGTGCCCAGGGCCCGGCCGAGGTCGAACAGGGTGCGCGGCTGGTGCAGTCCGCACATCGGGTCGAGCAGGAAGGGGGTGCGGGCCAGCTGGCGGCCCGGCCCGGACAGGTCGAAGGCGAGGCCGCCGAACTCGGCCCAGGCCTCCACGGCCGCCGGGAACACCGTGTGCGGGACGCCGCCGGGACCGCCGTGCCCGACCAGGGTGTCGGCCCACTCCTCGGCCTGCCGGATCTCCCAGCGGCCGGGGTGCCAGCCGGACGCCTTGAGCTCGGCGGCGACGTCGGCGGGGAAGCGCGGGCGGGTCCGCCCGGCGCCGGACGGCCGCGGGGCGGGCGGGGCGAGCGTGTCCGGGGCGGGCGGGGGCGGGCTGGGCGGATTCAGGGCGTGCTCCGGGGGCTCGGGGACGGGGGACGTGCGTGGGGCTGGCGGCGGGCGCGGGTGTCCGGTGGGCGGACGGCTCAGCGCGTCGGCGGCCCGACGGCGACGCTCAGCACGGTGAAGTGCTCCAGCATCGGGACGCAGGAGCGGCACGGCGGGGCGTGGGTGCCGTGCGCCGGGTCGCCCTCCTCGCGGATCCGCAGGGTCGTCATCCGGGCGCCCTTGAGCGCCTTGCGAGCCTCGTGCAGGCTCATCGGCTTGCGGGCGGCGCGCTTGGAGCGCTTCCCGTCGACCGTGGTCAGGTACTGGGAGAGCAGGACGGCCTCCGGGCAGCGGCCGGTGAACCGCTCGCGGGCCTCGAGCGGCAGGGTGTCCAGGAAGTCGCCGACCAGCGGGTGCAGGACCGGGCGCCGGTCGTCCTTGCCGCCCGCCAGGGTGTGCACCTCGCCGCCCTTGAGCGACAGCGCGGCGGCGACGGCGGGGAGCAGGCTGTCGCGGTGGTGGCGCAGCACGGGTGGGCCCGCCGGCTCACCGGTGGTCATGCGGCGTCCTCCTCCTCGTTCCTGGCGGTCCGGTTCCTGTTGGTCCCGGTGGGGTCCGGGGCAAGCCTGTCATTCGACGCCGACAACCGCACAACCGGGGTGCGGGCCGGGCGAACGCCCGTGCGGTTCCCGGCGGGTCGTGCCCGGGCCCCACCCGCATCCTGGTCGCACCCCGGCCGGATCCGCACACGGCTGTCATGACGTGTCCACCGATCCACCGAAACCGCCCCCGGGCCCGGGGCCGGCCGCGCCTGCGTCGCGTACCTGACGGTCCGACTCGGCAACGGCGCGCTGGCGCACTGCCACGTCAACCGGCCCTCCCCGGCCAAGGTCCGCACCACGCTGGTCGACCCGGAGCACCTCCTGATCGAACCGGAGCGGGCCGCCGCCGCGCTGCCCGGCGCGGGGCGCTGCTGCCCGTCCACCTGTTCGGCCAGTTCGCGTCGATGGAGGCGCTACTGGAACTGGCCGACGGCCGCCCGGTGGTGGAGGACGCCGCGCAGTCCCAGGGCGCCCGGCGGCACGGGCGCGGCGCGTACGGGCGGATCGCGGCGACCGGCTTCCACCCGGGCGAGAACCTCGGCGGCCACGGCGACGCCGGGGCGGTGCTCACCGACGAGGACGAACTCGCCGGGGCGGTACGGCTGATCGGCGACCACGGCGCGCGCGACGAGTCCCGGCAGGAGCGGTTCGGCCTCAACTCCCGGATGGACGCCCCGCAGGCCGTCGTGCTGCGCGCCGCCGGCGGGCACTGCCCCGCCCCGGTGCACCTGCAGCCGGCGTTCCGCCCGCCCGGCTACGGCCAGGGCTCCTACCCGGTCGCCGAGCGGGCCGCCCGCGAACTGCTGTCCCCGCCGCTGCACCCGCACCTCACTCAGGCGCAGCGGCCGCGGGTCGTGGAGGTGTTGGAAACGGCCCTGGGTGCGGGGGATCGGCCGGGCGGGTGAACCAATAGGCTGGTGCCCAGCAAGCGCACCGAAGAATTTGCAGCAGCCAGTGGGGGCTCCCAGATGACGACAGGTCGGCCCGGCGTCGCCGCCGCACCGAACGCGGCGTACGCAGGTCAGGTGGTGCAGTTCCCGGACCCGGTCCGTGCGGAGCGGCACCCGGCCGGGGTCCGGGTGGACGAGTCCGGCTACCCGGACTTCGGCCCGTACGCCGCCGCGGCGGCCGAGGTCGCCGACCCGCCGGAGGGCTTCGGCGTGGACGAACTGCGGCTGACCGACTACGTCTCGGCCAACGCCGCGCTGTTCACCCAGGGCCACCCGCTCTGGGCCGACCTGGAGACCGCGGTGGCCACCCCGCCCGGCTGGACCTGGCACCACGCGGTCGGCCGGGCGGCCCCCGGCTGGCGCCGGATGGAGCTCGTCCCGGTCGAGGTCAAGGCCCTGCTGCGGCACCACGGCGGACTGGCCACCTCGCCCGCCGACCACTCCCGCCGCGGCACCCGCCCGCTGCAGGAGCGCCGGCCCGTCCACTTCTCGCTGGCCAAGGACGGCGGGGACCCGATCGGCGTCCCCGAGGACCTGGTCCAGCGCGCCGAGGAGCGCCTCGGCTACCGGCTGCCCGGCGCCTACCGCACCTTCCTCAAGCTGGGCGGCGGCCGCGGCCCGGTCGGGGTCGCGCTGGACACCGAGCTGGGCATGCTGCTCGACCAGCCGTTCCTGACCCTCACCGAGGAGTACGGCACCGAGGACGTCGTGTACGCCAACAAGTGCCTGCGCGACCACCTCACCAAGGACTACCTGGGCATCGCCTACGCGCAGGGCGGCATCGTCGCGCTCAAGGTGCGCGGCGACCGGATCGGCTCGGTCTGGTTCCACCTGTACGACGACGCCCGCGACACCGGCGCGCCGGAGGCCCCGGAGGAGCGCTGCGCCCGGCTGCTGCTGCCCTGCGGGGACGACTTCGACGCCTTCCTGCTCCGATTGGCCGGCAGCCCGCCGGAGCTGGAGACGGTCGCGGAGCTGATGGTGGACGGCGGGTTCGCCCGGGCCGTCCCGGTGGGCTGACGTGACGGCGGGAACGGCGTTGAGGGAACGAGTGGGGACGACGGGGACAGGGGTGAACCGGGCGTGGTGACGTACGCGCAGGCGCAGGAGCTCGCCGAGGAGTGGATCAACGGCGGCGTGCCGCACGCGCAGCAGCGCGAGGTGCGGGTCCGGGAGTTCGACCTGGGCTTCGTCTGCTGGGCGGTGTCGCCCGCGGACGCGGCGGCCGGTCCCGCCGCGGGTGCCGACGGCGGGTCGGCCGCGGGGTCGGGTTCGGGCGAGGCGCGGCTGGTGATCGCCCGGGACTCCGGCGCCAGCACGCTGTGGCCCGCGCTGCCCGTCAACGAGGTGGTCCGGCAGTACGAGGAGGTGTACGGGCGGCCGGTCGCGGCCAACCCGGCCGGGGCGGCCAAGCCCGCACCGGGGCCGGTGGAGGCCACCTCCTTCCTGCTCAGCCCGCCGCAGTGGCTGCAGGAGGCGGGGGCGGCGGCGATCGCGGCGGAGGCGGAGAAGCTGGGCGGCGCGGCCGCTGCTCCGGCCGCCGCGCCCGCTCCGGCCCCTGCGCCTGCTGTGCCCGCTCCGGCTGCTCCGGCGGCCGCCGACGTGCCGCCCGCGCCGGTGCCGCCCGCGCCTGCGCCGGTGCCGCCCGCGCCCGTGCCTGCGCCGGTGCCGCCCGCGCCCGTGCCTGCGCCGGTGCCGCCCGCGCCCGCCGTGCTGACCGAGCCACCGGTCTCCGACCGGCCCGCCGGGGACGCGCCGACCATGCTGGCGCCGCCGCCCGGCGAGGAGCCGTTCGTCGCCCCGCAGCCGCCGCCCGCCGCGCCGGTGCCGCCGCCGGCCGCTCCGCCGGCCGCCCCGACGCCGCAGGCCCCGGTCGGTGCCGAGGCGGCGACCGTCCTGATGCCCGAGGGCCTGCGCACCTCCGGTTCGGACCTGCCCGACGCGCCCGCCCCCGCCGGGGCCGAGGCCGCGACCATGCTGATGCCCCCGGGCAGCGGCGGCTACGGCATGCCCCCGGTCCCGCCGGTCGGCGCCCAGCCTCCGACCGCCCAGCCCCCGGCCGCCCCGCCGGCCCCGGCACCCGCCGCGGCCGCCGAACCGGCGCCGACGCTGCTCGCGCCGCCGGACGCCATGCCCGGCCTGATGGGCCTGCCCGGTGCCCCGGCGACCCCGCCCGGCGCCCCGGTGGAGCAGGCGCCCACGATGCTGGCCTCGCCCGGCGGACTGGCCGGTCTGCCCGGCGCGCCCGGCCCGGCCGCCCCGCCCGCCGCCGCGGCCCAGGGTGGCCTCGGCCGCACCCCGGGCTCGGCCCCGCCGCCGCCCCCGCCGGGTGCGCTGCGCGGTGGTCCGTCCGGCTCGTCCGGTTCCTCCGGCGCGGGCGGGCTGGGCCGCAACGCCGGTTCCGCCCCGCCGCCGCCCCCGCCCGCCGAGCTGCGGCACACCCCGGGCTCCGGCACGCCCGTCCCCGGCCCCGGCGGCCGTTCGGCCGGTTCGACCCCGCCGCCCCCGCCCCCGGCGGGTCTGCGCTCCGGTGACGCCCCCGCCGCGCAGGGCGCGCCCGCCCCGGCCGCCGCCGGGGTGGCGTACGAGGCGACCCAGCTGGCGAGCGCGATCGACCCGGCACTGCTCGGCGGCCCGGCCGACCCGGGCACCCCGCCGTCCGGCGGCCCCGCCGTCCCGCCGCCGCCCGGCGGTCCGGCCGCTCCCGCCGCGCCCGCGGCCGGGTACGGCTACCCGAACGCGGGCGCCGCGCCCGGGGTCGTCCCGCCGACCCCGGTCACCGGCCCGCCGCCGGGCGCGCCGGTGCCGCCCGGGGTGCCCGCGGTCGGCCCGGGCTACTTCGCCGCGCTCAGCTACCGGGGCCCGGACGGCTCGGAGCAGAAGCTGCTGCACCGCAGCGAGCCCGGCACCCCGCACCCGGAGTGGAAGATCCTGCAGGACCTGCGCCGGCTGAACGTGCCCCCGGAGCAGGTGCTGGAGCTCTACACCGAGCTGGAGTCGTGCGACCTGCCCGGCGGCTACTGCAACCGCATGATCGCGGCCTCCTGGCCGAACGTGCGGCTGACCCACACCGCTCCGTACGGCCGCGACCACGCCTCCCGGCAGGCCGGGATGGCCGAGCTGCTGGACCACCTGGACGAGCTGCACCAGCTGGCCTCCGGCGCCCAGCGGGTCCGCCCGTTCCGGGCCCCGCTGCCCGCGCCCGGGTCGGTCCAGCCGCTGCCCCCGCTGGCGCCCCAGCAGCTCGCCCAGGAGCTCGGGACGGCCTTCGGGCAGAACCTGTTCCGCTACGAGCAGCGCGCGGTGTCCCGCCAGGGCGTGCCCGAGCCGGTGTCGCAGACCCTGATGTGGGCCGGGCTGCCGCGCGACTTCGGGCCGTTCTTCTGGGCCCAGGCGCAGGAGGGCCGTCCGATCCCGACGCTCGCCGAGCTGGCCGCCGAGCGCGGTCTGCCCGTGGCCGCGGACTTCGGCGGCTACCTGGTGCTCGGCAACGACTACGGCCGTCAGCTGTGCGTCCAGTACGGCACCGCGCACGTGGTCGCCGTGGACGTCGACGGAACCGGCCAGCCGCCGCGCTTCGTCAACAGCGGTGTACCGGAGTTCGTCCGCGCGCTGGCCCTGCTGGGCCGGATGTGGCGGCTGCGGTACGGGCTGACGCCGGAGCAGGCCGGTCGCTGGACGACCGACTTCCAGGCGGAGCTCGCCGCGATCGACCCGGCGGCCCTGCAGACCACGGACACCTGGTGGGCCGTGCTGCTGGAGCAGTTCTGGGACGGTCTGCTGTAGCGGACCGTCGCGATCCTCGCAGGTGGGGAGGGGTCGTTCCGGTGTCCGGAACGACCCCTTCGGCATGCCCGGGCAGCTGTGCCTCGTTGGGGTTTCGTCCGGATCTGCGCAAAATAGCTCAAGAGGATGGGTCTATTCGCCAGGTCCTCGACGTATTCCGGTCCGCACGACGGTCGAATCCGGCCCCGGTTTCCCAACCGGTTCCGGATCCGGCCGTTCCGTCCGATCATGGGCTCCGCAGCCCGCGAAACGAGGGGAAGAGCCCATGAGCGACGCCGTCCCCCAGTACGGCTTCACCCAGGCCCGGCGCGGCTACGCGCCCGAGCAGGTCGACCGGGCGCTGGTCGCCCTGACCGCCCAGCGCGACGAGGCATGGGAACGGCTGAGCGTTCTGGGTGCCGGGATCCGGCAGATGGAGACCCGGCTGGCCGACATCCGCCGCGCCGCCGACGAGGCCCCGGAGCCGGACTACCAGGTGCTCAGCGAGCAGGCAGCCGGACTCGCCGAGATGGCCCGGAACGAGGCCCGCGCCGTCAGGGAGAAGGCCGAGCGCTTCGCCGAGGACCTGCGGGACGAGGTGTACGAGGCCGGGCAGGCGCTCGAGAAGGCGGCCAAGGAGTACGCCGCCACCATCCGCGCCGAGGCCGATGCGGCCGCCCGCCGCACCGACGAGCGCACCCGCGCCGAGGCCGAGGGCATCCGCTCCGACGCCGACCGGGAGAGCCGCGCCGCCCGCGACGGCGCCACCGCCTACGCCGCCAAGGTCCGGGTGGCCGCCGCCGAGGCCGGCGAGCACGCCGAGGCCGAACTGGCCGCCAAGCGGCGCCAGGCCGACGAGACCTTCGCCGCGGCCCAGGCCAAGGCCGACGCCGAGGAGGCCGAGGTCTCCGCGACCGCCGAGCGCCGGGTCAAGGAGGCCGAGCAGCACCGGGAGACCGTGCTGAACCAGATCAAGCAGCTGGAGACGGACGCCCAGGCCAAGGCCGACCAGCTGATCGAGCGGGCCCGCCGGGAGGCCGAGAAGATCAACGCGGAGAGCGAGCGCGAGCAGCGCGCCTTCGACGCCCGGCTGGAGACCGTGCAGCAGCACCTGGACCACATCAAGGCCACCCTGGCCTCGCTCACCGGCGCGGCGGTCGGGCAGATCGAGCCCGAGGCGCTCGCCGCCGCCGCCGGGGCCGCGGCCGCTCCGGCGGACGCGGTGGCCGATGCGGCCCCGGCGGACTCGGAGGCGGACACCGGGGAGATCCCGGTGGCGGACCTGCGCAAGGCCGTGGCCGATGCCGCCGCCGGGGCACCCGCGCAGGCTGCGGCACCGGAGAGGGCGACGGCGGTGCTGCGCCAGCCGGTGATCGGCGGTTCCTCGGCCCTCTCCCGGGTCGCCGAGGCCAGGGACGCCGCGGAGGCCGAGGCCGCCGAGCCGGTGCTGACCGGCCCGGTCGCCCCGGCCGTGGTGCCGCCGAAGCCGGCCGCGCCGCCCCAGCAGGTGGCCGAGCGGGACGGCGCGGAGGGCGCCGAGGAGACCCGGATCATCCCGAAGATCATCATCGTGGACGACGGGGCCGACTACGCGGCCCCCAACACCGTCTCCTACCGCCGCCGCTAGGGTCGGCCGGCCGCACCCGCGATCAGTCCGGTGAGCTTCACGTCCTGGGCCCTCAACGCCGACCGGGGCCACCAGGTGATGATGTACGACATCAACCTGCCCCGCTGGTAGTCCCCGGCGAGGAGGTGCCCACCGGACGGGTGCGGACGTCCGGGGCGGGCGCGCGGAGCGGGCGGACGGAGCGGTGAGGCCGAGACCCGTGGCGCCCTCCAGGAAAGGGCGCCACGGTTCCCGGCGCTTGGGCGGGCGCCCCCACCCAGGGTCGCCCGGCCGCGCACCTCCGATCCCCATCGGGGGTGCGACAGTGCCGCCACAGCCATCCCCCACGGTTGGGTGCGGCGGGCACGTTCACCATGGTGCGCGATCTCCATGGACGGCCAGTGACAGGAATATGTCCAGTTCGTGGCGGATGCCGACGGCTGCCGCCCGGCCGGTTCGTCCACCGCCAGGCCGGTGTTCCGTCCAGTGGTTCGCCCGCGGTCGTGTCCCCGGCGGTGCGGCGGGTGCGGTTCGTCCCCGCCCGCTGCGGTGCCGGACGCCGCGGCCGCGCCCGGGTCCTACGCCGCGTGCCCGTCCGTGCCGCGGCGTAGGCTGGAGACCCCCGGCCGCTCGGCGTGCCGGGCCGTTCGCGTTGCCCCGGCGGGCCTCTCGCCGCCCGGAGGCAGCACCAGCCACGGGACGAAGAAGAGACCCCAGATGAGCCTGACCGGACTGCTCGATGTCGTCGCGCGGGACGCGGCGCTCGCCGAGGCGATCGAGGCGGCCACCGCCACCGGAGCCGCGGCCGGCGGACGCCGCCACCTGGACCTGGTCGGACCGCCCGCCGCCCGGCCGTTCGCGATCGCCGCGCTGGCCCGCGCGCTGGCCGGGCAGGCCGCCGGTGACCGCGGCCGACCGGTGCTCGCCGTCACCGCCACCGGCCGGGAGGCCGAGGACCTGGCCGCCTCGCTGCGCTCGCTGCTGCCCGCCGACGCGGTCGCCGAGTACCCGGCCTGGGAGACCCTGCCGCACGAGCGGCTGTCGCCCCGCTCGGACACCGTCGGCCGCCGGCTGGCCGTGCTGCGCCGGATCGTGCACCCGCGGGCGGACGACCCGGCGGCCGGACCGGTGCAGGTGATCGTCGCCCCGGTCCGCTCGGTGCTCCAGCCGCAGGTCAAGGGGCTGGCCGAGCTGGAGCCGGTGGCCGTCCAGCGCGGGGAGTCGCACGACCTGGAGGAGGTGGCCCGCCGGCTCGCCGCAGCCGCCTACGCACGGGTCGAACTGGTCGAGAAGCGCGGCGAGTTCGCCGTCCGCGGCGGCATCCTGGACGTCTTCCCGCCGACCGAGGAGCACCCGCTGCGGGTGGAGTTCTGGGGCGACGACGTCGAGGAGATCCGGTACTTCAAGGTCGCCGACCAGCGTTCGCTGGAGATCGCCGAGCACGGGCTGTGGGCGCCGCCCTGCCGCGAGCTGCTGCTGACCGACCAGGTGCGCGCCCGGGCCGCCGAACTGTCCGCCGAGCAGCCCGGATTGGCCGAGATCCTGGACAAGATCGCCGAGGGCATCGCGGTCGAGGGCATGGAGTCGCTGGCGCCGGTGCTGGTGGACGACATGGAGCTGCTGGTCGACGTGCTGCCGCTCGGCTCGGTCGCGGTGGTCTGCGACCCGGAGCGGGTGCGGACCCGGGCCGCCGACCTGGTGGCCACCAGCCAGGAGTTCCTGCAGGCCTCCTGGGTCGCCGCGGCGGCCGGCGGCGACCGGCCGATCGATCTGGAGACCATCGACGTCTCCGCCGCCTCGCTGCGCTCGCTCGCCGAGGTGCGCGAGCACGCCGCCGAGATCGGGCTGCCCTGGTGGTCGGTCAGCCCGTTCGCGACCAGCGAGTCGACGGTCGACGGGATCCTGGAGTTCGACGCCAACACGCTGACCCTCGGTATGCACGCCGTCGAGGCCTACCGGGGTGACACCGCCCGGGCGATCGCCGACGCCAAGGAGCGGCTGGCCGCCGACTGGCGGGTGGTCATGGTGACGGAGGGCCACGGGCCCGCCTCCCGGCTGGCCGAGGTGCTGGGCAACGAGGGCATCCCGGCCCGGCTGGTCGCCGACCTCGCCGAGGCGCCCACCCGGGACGTCGTGTACGTCTCCTGCGGCTCGATCGAGCACGGCTTCGTGGACGAGAACCTCAAGCTGACGGTCATCACCGAGACCGACCTGTCCGGCCAGAAGTCCTCCACCAAGGACATGCGCCGGATGCCCTCCCGGCGCCGCAACGCGATCGACCCGCTCGCCCTGGTGGCCGGCGACTACGTGGTGCACGAGGCGCACGGGGTCGGCCGGTACGTCGAGATGGTGCAGCGCACCGTCCAGGGCGCCACCCGCGAGTACCTGGTGCTGGAGTACGCCCCCGCCAAGCGCGGCCACCCCGGCGACCGGCTGTTCGTGCCGACCGACCAGCTCGACCAGGTCACCAAGTACGTCGGCGGCGAGGCCCCGACGCTGCACCGGCTCGGCGGCGCGGACTGGGCGAAGACCAAGCAGCGCGCCAAGAAGGCCGTCAAGGAGATCGCCGCCGACCTGATCAGGCTCTACTCGGCGCGGATGGCCGCGCCCGGCCACACCTTCGGGCCGGACACCCCGTGGCAGCGCGAGCTGGAGGACGCCTTCCCGTACGCGGAGACGCCGGACCAGCTGACCACCATCGCCGAGGTCAAGTCCGACATGGAGAAGTCCGTCCCGATGGACCGGCTGATCTGCGGCGACGTCGGCTACGGCAAGACCGAGATCGCCGTGCGCGCTGCGTTCAAGGCGGTGCAGGACGGCAAGCAGGTGGCGGTGCTGGTGCCGACCACGCTGCTGGTGCAGCAGCACTTCTCCACCTTCGCCGAGCGCTACGCCAACTTCCCGGTCACCGTGAAGGCGCTGTCCCGCTTCCAGACCGACAGCGAGGCCAAGGCCGTCCTGGAGGGGCTGTTCGAGGGCTCGGTGGACGTCGTGATCGGCACCCACCGGCTGTTCTCCTCCGAGACCAGGTTCAAGGACCTCGGCCTGGTCATCGTCGACGAGGAGCAGCGCTTCGGCGTCGAGCACAAGGAGCAGCTGAAGAAGCTGCGCGCCAACGTGGACGTGCTCACCATGTCCGCGACCCCGATCCCGCGCACCCTGGAGATGGCGGTCACCGGCATCCGCGAGATGTCCACCATCACCACCCCGCCGGAGGAGCGGCACCCGGTGCTGACCTTCGTCGGCCCGTACGACGAGAAGCAGATCTCGGCCGCGATCCGGCGTGAACTCCTGCGCGAGGGCCAGGTGTTCTACATCCACAACCGGGTGGAGTCGATCGACAAGGCGGCCGCCCGGCTGAAGGACCTGGTGCCCGAGGCGCGGATCGCCACCGCGCACGGGCAGATGGGGGAGACCCAGCTGGAGAAGGTCGTCGTGGACTTCTGGGAGAAGGAGTTCGACGTCCTGGTGTCGACCACGATCGTGGAGTCCGGCATCGACATCTCCAACGCCAACACCCTGATCGTCGAGCGCGGCGACACCTTCGGCCTCTCCCAGCTGCACCAGCTGCGCGGCCGGGTCGGCCGCGGCCGCGAGCGCGGCTACGCGTACATGCTGTACCCGCCGGAGAAGCCGCTCACCGAGACCGCGCACGAGCGCCTGGCCACCATCGCCCAGCACACCGAGATGGGCGCCGGCATGTACGTCGCGATGAAGGACCTGGAGATCCGCGGCGCCGGCAACCTGCTCGGCGGCGAGCAGTCCGGGCACATCGCGGGGGTCGGCTTCGACCTCTACATGCGGATGGTCGGCGAGGCGGTGGCCGAGTTCCGCGAGTCGCTGGCCAACGGCGGCGCGGAGCCGGAGGAGGAGCCGCTGGAAGTGAAGATCGAGCTGCCGGTCGACGCCCACGTGCCGCACGACTACGCGCCCGGCGAGCGGCTGCGGCTGCAGGCCTACCGCTCGATCGCGGCGGTCAACTCGGAGGCGGACATCCAGCAGGTCCGGGACGAACTCGTGGACCGCTACGGGAAGCTGCCCGAGCCGGTGGAGAACCTGCTGCTGGTCGCCGCACTGCGGCTGTACGCCCGGCGGTGCGGGATCTCGGACATCACCCTGCAGGGCGCGAACGTCCGCTTCGGCCCGGTGGAGCTGCGCGAGTCCCAGCAGCTGCGGCTGAACCGGCTCTACCCGCGTAGCCAGGTCAAGGCGGCGGCCCGGCAGTTGCTGGTGCCGCGGCCGAGCACCGGGCGGATCGGCGGCAAGCCGCTGGTCGGGCGGGAGCTGCTGGGCTGGTGCACCGAGTTCCTGTCGGCGATGTTCGACGACCTGGCGGGGGCGAAGAAGTAGCGCCTGCCGGTCGGCGGTTCACGGCGGTCCCGGGCCCGGTCCGGGGCCGCCGTCGTCGGTCCGGGGCGGGTAGGTTCGAGGGGTGACGACGAATGCTGTGCCGACGAACGCTCCGGGCGCGAAGTTGATCCTGCTGACCACCACCCACCGGGTGGCCCCCGGGTTGCTGGCGTGGCCGGCCTGGGAGGCGTTGCGCTCCGCGGGGCGGGTGCTGGTGGCCGACGAGGGGCATCCGCAGGTGGCGGCGGTGCGGCAGGCCGGGGTGGCGGTCGAGGTGGTGCCGGCCGGGTCGGCGCCGGCCCTGGCGCGGCTGCTGACCGGGCAGCCGGCCGACGCCGGACCGACGGTGTGGCTGGGCGGCCCGGACGGGGATCCGGGGCTGACGGACGCGCTGGCCCGCCTCGCGGTGGAGCACGCCGGCGAGGTGCCGGAGATCGAGGTGCTGCCGGGCTCGTACGACCTGCCGGGGGCGCGGTTGCTGGACCTCGCCTCGGTGATGGACCGGCTGCGCTCGCCCGGCGGCTGCCCGTGGGATGCCGAGCAGACCCACGAGAGCCTGGTGAAGTACCTGGTCGAGGAGGCCTACGAGCTGGTCGAGGCGATCGAGGAGGGGGACCGGGACACCCTGCGCGAGGAGCTGGGGGACGTGCTGCTGCAGGTGTTCTTCCACTCCCGGATCGCCGAGGAGCACCCCACCGAGCCGTTCACCATCGACGACGTGGCCGGGGACATCGTGGAGAAGCTGGTGTACCGGCACCCGCACGTGTTCGGGGACGTCGAGGCCGAGGGCGCCGCCGAGGTGGAGGCGAACTGGGAGCAGCTGAAGGCGGCCGAGAAGGCGGACCGGGAGTCCGTCCTGGACGGCGTGCCGGCCGGGCTGCCCGCGCTGGCGTACGCGGCGAAGCTGGTGTCCCGGGTGCGCCGGGCGGGCTTCACCGGGGTGCCGGACGAGCCGTACGAGCTGCCCGCCGAGCTGACCGCGGAGTCGGCGGGCCGGCTGCTGCTCGCGGTGGCGCAGCGGGCGCACGACGCCGGGGTGGACGTGGACGCGGCGCTGCGCTCGGCCGCGCGCGGCTACCGGGACGCGGTGCGCGCGGCCGAGGGGCTCGAGCCGGAGTAGCGGCGCGGGCCGGTGACGGCTCAGGCCGCCGTGGCGGTGCTCCCGGCGGGGCGCCGCTGCGGCGGGACGAGTTCGCCGATCGCCTCACCGATCAGCGCGACCAGTTCGGCGAGGCGCTCCAGGTCGAGGTGGTCGGGCAGGTCGGCGAGGGAGACGATCCGCTCGCCCTTCGGGCCGGCCACGCAGAACAGGTCGATCGGTCCGAGGTGCTTCTCGGCGGTGTCGACCAGGGCGGCGACGTCGCTGGGCCGGCGGATGTCGCCGGAGACGCCCACCACGGGGCAGCCCGGCCGGTCGAGTTCGGCGGCGAGGTCCTCGGCGATCCCGACGTGCTGGTCGGCGATCAGCATCCCGGCGGCGCCGGCCGCGGTGAACCGGCGCGCGAGGTCGGCTCCCGACCCGCCGTCGAGTACCGCGATGACGACGACTGCCCCGCTGACCCTCATTGGTCCGCTCCTCCCTGTGGGCGACACCGCACCGGCGCCCACGCACACTGCGGAGGATCGTAGGCACGTCCTGACCCTCCGCAACAGGGATTACCCCGCAGGTGACCAGACTCACGCCCGCCACCCGGCCAAGAGCTGTCCAAGGACCGTCCACGGACCGTCCACCGGGCGTCCACGCAGTGTTGGCGCGCCGCCCGCGCACCGCTCGTGCGCCGCTCACGAACGGTTCGCGAACCGGCGGCGTCCGGGCGGTCGTCCGGGCGCCGCCGGTCCAGCGGTTACGGTCGACCCATGCCTGCTCAGCCCGACGGCGCCCAGCCCGCCGCCCAGCCCGCCCCGCCGCTCTTCACCTGGGAGTTCGCGGCCGACCCGTACCCCGCCTACGCCTGGCTGCGCGAGCACGCCCCGGTGCACCGCACCAAGCTGCCGAGCGGGGTGGAGGCCTGGCTGGTGACCAGGTACGCGGACGCCCGGCAGGCGCTCGCGGACAGCCGGCTGTCGAAGAACCCGGCGCACCACAGCGAACAGGCGCACCGCACCGGCCGGGTGGGCATCCCGGGGGAGCGGCAGGCGGACCTGATGACCCACCTGCTGAACATCGACCCGCCGGACCACACCCGGCTGCGCCGCCTGGTGTCGAAGGCGTTCACCCCGCGCCGGGTGGCCGAGTTCGAGCCGCGGGTACAGCAGCTGACCGACCGGCTGATCGACGGCTTCGCTCAGCGCGGCTCGGCGGACCTGATCCACGAGTTCGCCTTCCCGCTCCCCATCTACGCGATCTGCGACATGCTGGGCGTGCCGGCCGAGGACCAGGACGACTTCCGCGACTGGGCCGGAATGATGCTGCGACACACGAAGCCGGGTCACGGCGGCAGCCAACGCGGCGGCGTGGGGCGGGCGGTGAAGCGGATGCGGGCGTACCTGCTGGAGCTGATCCACCGCAAGCGGGCCGACCTCGGCGACGACCTGATCTCCGGTCTGATCCGGGCCAGCGACCACGGCGAGCACCTGACCGAGAACGAGGCCGCCGCGATGGCCTTCATCCTGCTCTTCGCCGGCTTCGAGACGACGGTCAACCTGATCGGCAACGGGACGTACGCGCTGCTGCGCAACCCGGGGCAGCGGGCGCTGCTGCAGGAGTCGGTGGCCCGCGGCGAGACGGCGCTGCTGGAGACCGGGATCGAGGAACTCCTGCGCTACGACGGGCCGGTGGAGCTGGCGACCTGGCGGTTCGCGACCGCGCCGCTGACCATCGGCGGGGTGGACATCCCGGTCGGCGACCCGGTGCTGGTGGTGCTGGCGGCGGCGGACCGCGACCCGGCCCGGTTCGCCGACGAGAACACCCTCGACCTGGCCCGGAGCGACAACCCCCACCTGGGTTTCGGACACGGCATCCACTACTGCATCGGTGCCCCGCTGGCCCGGCTCGAGGGGCGGTCCGCGCTGGCCACGCTGCTGTCCCGGCTGCCCGATCTGCGACTGGCCGAAACCCCGGAGAATCTGCGCTGGCGCGGCGGTCTGATCATGCGTGGATTGCGCGAACTTCCGGTCGAATTCAGTCCGGAGATCCGCTCTCCGCACGCCCTTCCTGAGCCGCCGACACACTGACGTGGCGTCGCGATTGCGCGGTTGGCAGCAGTATGAAGGGCCATCAAACCGGACAAAGCTCCGCCGTTGGTAGGCGATCGATCACGGGCCGTAATTTTTGTGTGATGTCGGCGATATGAGCTTGTGATTGGTCTGAGGATCTGTCTAGTCTCCCTGGAGTTCGCAGCTGCGGACCTCGTGCGCGGAACGCCGAATCCTGCCCGCCGCGCCACGGGAAACCGACCAGACCCTGGGCAGGGGCGGGGGAACCAGGTTTGTTGCCGTTCCTCCACGGCTTGGGGTGAAGCCGCCCGAGCGGAATCGATTCCGCCGACGGCGGCCGGGCCACCTCCCGGTCCGAACCCGACAGCTCACCTCGCAGGCGTGCGGAGAGGGACCTCTTCATGCTGTTCGTTGGAACTGGCCGTCATCGTCGTCGCACCCAGGCCGAGAAGGCCATCGCCGTCGCCGGTGTGGCCGGCGTCGGACTCGCGCTGCCGCTCCTCACCGCCACCGGCGCCTCCGCCGCCCCGGCCTCCGCCTGGGACTCCGTCGCCCAGTGCGAGAGCGGCGGCGACTGGGGCATCAACACCGGCAACGGCTTCTACGGCGGCCTGCAGTTCACCTCCAGCACCTGGAAGGCGTACGGCGGCACCGCCTACGCCGCGCAGGCCAACCAGGCCAGCAAGGGGCAGCAGATCGCCGTCGCCGAGAAGGTGCTCGCCTCGCAGGGCCCGGGCGCCTGGCCGGTCTGCTCGCTGAAGGCCGGCCTGAGCAAGGGCGGCGCCCCGGCGGCCGTGGACACCTCCTCGGACACCAAGGCCCAGAAGCAGCAGGCGGCGCCCAAGGAGCAGGCTCCCAAGGCCGCCGCGAAGCCGGTCCAGCAGTACAAGCCGAAGCACGCCGCCCCGAAGCAGGCCGAGCAGCCCGCCGAACAGCCGACGGCCAAGCAGTACGCCCCGAAGCACGCCGCCCCGCGCGCCGCCCAGCCGGCCCCGTCCGCCGCGACCGGCCACGACTACACCGTCCGCGCCGGTGACACCCTGTCGGGCATCGCCGCCGCCCAGGGCGTGCAGGGCGGCTGGCAGGCGCTGTACGACGGCAACCGCGGCACGGTCGGCGGCGACCCGAACCTGATCGTGCCCGGCCAGGTCCTGCACCTCGGCTGACATCTGACGCCCGACGAGGGGGCCGACCGACCGGTCGGCCCCCTTCGTCCGCATTCGCCCGCCCCGGGGGGACAAGCTGGGACAAGCAGGTGAACTACCGGTGGGTAGCGGGGCCACACGCTGAGACGGAACCGAGGTGGACGTGGTCCCGGGAGCCCGGGCGGTTAGGCTCTGGTCGTAACGACTCCGCAATCCTCCGGCCGACAGCACCACCGTCAGCCGGACCCTGCTTCCGCAAGGAGATGCCTCGTGCCGTCCATCGATGTCGTCGTAGCCCGTGAGATCCTCGACTCCCGCGGCAACCCCACGGTCGAGGTCGAGGTCGGCCTCGACGACGGCAGCACGGGTCGTGCCGCTGTTCCGTCGGGTGCCTCGACCGGCGCCTTCGAGGCGCTGGAGCTGCGCGACGGTGACAAGAACCGCTACTTCGGCAAGGGCGTGGAGAAGGCCGTCCTGGCCGTCATCGAGCAGATCGGCCCGGAGCTGGTCGGCTACGACGCCACCGAGCAGCGCCTGATCGACCAGGCCATGCTCGACCTGGACGCCACCCCGGACAAGTCCTCGCTCGGCGCCAACGCCATCCTGGGCGTCTCGCTGGCCGTCGCGCACGCCGCCTCGGAGGCCAGCGACCTGCCGCTGTTCCGCTACCTGGGCGGCCCGAACGCGCACGTCCTGCCGGTCCCGATGATGAACATCCTCAACGGCGGCTCGCACGCGGACTCCAACGTCGACATCCAGGAGTTCATGATCGCCCCGATCGGCGCGGAGTCCTTCTCCGAGGCCGTCCGCTGGGGCGTCGAGGTCTACCACACCCTCAAGGGCGTGCTGAAGGAGCGCGGCCTGTCCACCGGCCTCGGCGACGAGGGCGGCTTCGCGCCGAACCTGGACAGCAACCGCGAGGCCCTGGACCTGATCACCGAGGCCATCCAGAAGGCCGGCTACGTGCCCGGCCGCGACGTCGCGCTGGCCCTGGACGTCGCCGCCTCCGAGTTCTACAAGGACGGCGCCTACCAGTTCGAGGGCAAGGCCCTCTCGTCCGCCGAGCTCATCGAGTACTACTCCGAGCTGGTCGAGGCCTACCCGCTGGTCTCCATCGAGGACCCGCTGGACGAGTCGGACTGGGACGGCTGGAAGGCCATGACCGTCAAGCTGGGCGACAAGGTCCAGCTGGTCGGCGACGACCTGTTCGTCACCAACCCGGCCCGCCTGGCCAAGGGCATCGAGACCGGCACCGCCAACGCCCTGCTGGTGAAGGTGAACCAGATCGGCTCGCTGACCGAGACCCTGGACGCCGTCGAGCTGGCCCAGCGCAACGGCTACCGCTGCATGATGTCGCACCGCTCCGGCGAGACCGAGGACGTCACCATCGCCGACCTGGCCGTCGCCACCAACTGCGGCCAGATCAAGACCGGTGCCCCGGCCCGCTCCGAGCGCGTCGCCAAGTACAACCAGCTGCTGCGCATCGAGGAGATCCTCGACGACGCCGCCGAGTACGCCGGCCGCGGCGCGTTCCCGCGCTTCCGCTCTGCGGAGTAATGAGCTCAGTCGCTCTGCGGACCAGTAAGCACAGTCGCTCTGCGGAGCAATGAGCACAGCAAGTACGAGGGCTGAGAACACGCAGGCCGAAAACCAGGGGGCCGAGGGCCCCCGGTAGCGCAAGCCTGACCGGTGCCCCGCCGCACACCCCGTAGGGTGGACGGCGGGGCACCGTCGCGACCAGGAGGGGATACGGGAGATGGCTGGCTGGAGGATCCCGGGCTTGGCGGCCCGGCCTCGGTTCACGAGCCGGGCGACCGTCCTCGTCCTGGTGCTCTGCTCGCTGGTGGCGATCCTGGCCTACCCGACGCGGCAGTTCATCTCCCAGCGCGCCGAGATCTCCGCCCAGCGGGCGAAGGCCGACCACGCGCGCCAGCAGGTCGATCAGCTGCGCCGGGACAAGGCCCGCTGGCAGGATCCGGAGTACGTCAAGGCGCAGGCCCGCGCCCGGCTGCACTACGCGGTGCCGGGGGAGACCCCGTACATCGCGGTGGACCCGTCCGGCGCGGTCGCCCAGCCGTCCGCCTCCGCCACCACGGCCACCCCCTCCGCCGACGCGGCGGCGGGCCCGGCGAAGGCCGCCAAGCCCTGGTACGCCAGCATCTGGGACTCGGTGGACGCCGCCGACACCGACACCGCCGCGCTGGCCCCCGCGACCCCCCGTCCGCTCCCACCGTCCCCCGTTGGAGACCCCACCCCCCATGACCACTGAGAACCACCCCGCCGTCTCCGACGCCGACGTCGCGGCCATCGCCGCCCAGCTCGGCCGGGTGCCGCGCGGCCTGCGCGGTGTGGCGCACCGCTGCCCCTGCGGCAACCCCGACGTCGTGGAGACGGCCCCCCGCCTGCCGGACGGCACGCCGTTCCCGACGCTGTACTACCTGACCTGCCCCAAGGCCGCCTCGCTGATCGGCACCCTGGAGGCGGAGGGCGTGATGAAGGACCAGACCGCCCGGCTCGCCGAGGACCCGGAGCTGGCCGCCGCCTACCAGAGGGCGCACGAGGACTACATCGCCCGGCGCGACGCGATCGAGGTGCTGGAGGGCTTCCCGAGCGCCGGCGGCATGCCGGACCGGGTGAAGTGCCTGCACGTGCTGGTCGGCCACTCGCTGGCGGCCGGCGAGGGCGTCAACCCGCTCGGCGACGAGGCGATCGGCATGCTGGAGGACTGGTGGGCCAAGGGCCCGTGCGTCTCCCCGGCCGAGGTCCAAGCCGCCGGTGAGCGGGTCGCCCGCAACCGCGCCAAGGAGCAGGACCACGAGGCCGTGATCGCGGCCAAGCAGCAGAAGACCGCGGAGCGCGCCGCCAAGAAGCGCGCCGCCGAGGCCACGACCTCGGAAGCCGGCACGGCGGAGCAGGAGTCCGAGTGAGCATGACCCGGGTGGCCGCGATCGACTGCGGCACCAACTCGATCCGGCTGCTGGTCGCCGACCTCGACCCGGACACGGGCGAGATCACCGACCTCGACCGCCGGATGATCATCAACCGGCTGGGCCAGGGCGTGGACCGGACCGGCCGGCTGCACCCGGACGCGCTGGCCCGCACCTTCGCGGCCTGCCGGGAGTACCGGGAGATCATCACCGGCTTCGGCGTCGGCCCGGAGCGCACCCGCTTCGTCGCCACCAGCGCCTCCCGGGACGCCGAGAACAGCGACGAGTACGTCAAGGGCGTGCGCGACATCCTGGGCGTCGAGCCGGAGGTGGTGAGCGGCAAGGAGGAGGCGCACCTGTCCTTCGTGGGCGCCACCAAGGAGCTGACCGGTGGCCAGTTCCCCGCTCCCTACCTGGTCTTCGACCTCGGCGGCGGCTCCACCGAGTTCGTGCTCGGGGGGGCGGACGTGCAGGCCGCGCGCTCGGTGGACATCGGCTGCGTGCGGCTGACCGAGCGGCACTTCGCCGGCGCCGAGCTGCCCTCCGAGGAGCAGATCGAGCAGGCCCGGGCGCACGTGCGGGCCGAGCTGGACAAGGCCGAGGAGGTCGTCCCGCTGACCGGCGCGGCCACCCTGGTGGGCCTGGCGGGGACGGTCACCACGGTGTCCGCGATCGCCCAGGACCTGCCCGAGTACGACTCGGCGCGGATCCACCACTCCCGGCTCAGCCGCGAGCGGGTCGCGGAGATCGCCCGCGAGCTGCTGGCCGCCACCCACGCCGAGCGGGCGGCCATCCCGTCGATGCACCCGGGCCGGGTGGACGTGATCGCGGCCGGCGCGCTGGAGCTGCTGGAGATCATGGACCGCACCGGCGCCGCCGAGCTGGTCGTGAGCGAGCACGACATCCTGGACGGCATCGCCTGGAGTACGGCCTCCTGACCGCCCGCAGTGCTTACTCCACCGGCCCCGTCGCCCCGTTTCCGGGCGTCGGGGCCGCGGCGCGCCCGGGGGCGGGCGGGAAAGTTCGTGAATTTCTTCACATGGCGATCGGGTCATTCGCCCCACCCCGCCGCCCGCTACGTCCGAATTGTGGGACCGAAGGCCTACCCTCGGTGAGGTCCGCTGGATCGCAGGTCAGGACCGGTTGGGGTTTGAAAATCGAAATCACGAGCGGGAACCCGGGCCCTGTGCGGATCGTTGCTGCTCAGCCGGGTAGTGCTCCGGCGCGCGTTCACGACGGGCCTCCGGGGGTCGTGAGCCGGTGCGCCGGTGCCGTTTTTGCGGGCGCGTAGTGTAGCACGGGGTGTCCATGAGCTTGTGACCGGGCTCACGAAGGCTGCTCCGGACGGTGCTGGATACTTTCGGATATGAGCACCACGGAGCGTCCTCGCATCCTCATTGTCGGCGGTGGTTACGTCGGCCTGTATGCCGCGATGCGCATCCTCAAGAAGATGCGCTACGGCGAAGCGACCGTCACGGTCGTGGACCCGCGGTCGTACATGACGTACCTGCCCTTCCTCCCCGAGGCGGCCGGCGGCAACGTCGCGCCTCGCAACCTCGTCGCGCCGCTGCGCAAGACCCTCAAGCAGGCGGAGGTGCTGACCGGGTCCGTCACCGGCATCGACCACGCCCGCAAGGTCGCCACCATCCAGCCGGCGGCCGGCGACAGCTACGAGCTGCCCTTCGAGTACCTGGTCGTCGCGACCGGTTCGGTCTCCCGCACCTTCCCGATCCCGGGTCTGGCGGAGAACGGCATCGGCATGAAGACGGTCGAGGAGGCCATCGGCCTCCGCAACCACGTCATGGCCCAGCTCGACAAGGCCGAGTCCACCACCGACCCGGAGGTCCGCCGCAAGGCCCTGACCTTCGTCGTCATCGGCGGTGGCTTCGCCGGCATCGAGACGGTCGCCGAGATCGAGGACATGGCGCGCGACGCGTCGAAGCTGTACAAGACGGTCAGCCGCGACGACATGCGCTTCGTCGTCGTCGAGGCCGCCAACCGCATCCTCCCCGAGATGGGCCCGGACCTCGGTCTGTGGACCAAGGAGAAGCTCGAGGAGCGCAACATCGAGGTCTACATCGAGACCTCGATGGACTCCTGCGTCGACGGCCACGTCATGCTGAAGAACGGCATGGAGATGGACGCCGCCACCATCGTGTGGACGGCCGGCGTGAAGCCGAACCCGGTGCTGGCCAACTTCGGCCTGCCGCTGGGCCCGCGCGGCCACGTCGACACCGCGCCGACCCTGCAGGTCCAGGGCTTCGACTACGTCTGGTCCGCCGGCGACAACGCCCAGGTCCCGGACCTCGCCGCCGGCGAGGGCGCCTGGTGCCCGCCGAACGCCCAGCACGCCTGCCGCCAGGCCGTCGTCCTCGGTGACAACGTGATCTCCGGCATGCGGGGCTTCCCGCAGAAGGAGTACAAGCACAAGAACCTGGGTGCGGTCGCCGGTCTCGGCCTGCACAAGGGCGTGGCGATCCTCTTCGGCAAGTACAAGCTGAAGGGCCGTCCGGCCTGGTGGTTCCACCGCCTGTACCACGGCGCGATGGTTCCGACCTTCAACCGCAAGGTCCGCGTCTTCACCGACTGGACCCTCGCGATGTTCCTGAAGCGCGAGGCGGTGGGCCTCTCCCAGATGGAGAACCCGCAGCTTCCGATCCAGGAGGTCACGCCGCCCACCAAGCCCGTCGAGGCCGCCGAGCCGGCCGCCGACAAGGAGCTCGCCAGCAAGTAAGCGACTGGACCCCGGTGTGGGAGCGCCGGGGTATGAGTCGGAGGCCCTCCGCCCGGCAGTGTCGCCGGACCACGACCTCCGTGGTGCTCAGCCGGCCGTGCGACCGGGCGGAGTACAGCAGTAGAGAGCCCCTGCCGAACCCTCGGCAGGGGCTCTCTGTTATTCGCCCACTCGCCTCCGGGCCGCTTCGGGCCCGGTGCCGACGGTCGGCGCTCCCTCGCTCTCCCCCAGCCTTCGGCCGGGGGTACCCCCACCGTCGCTCCCTCGCTTCTCCCTTGCGGCACCGGCGCGGCCCTTCGGCTCGGGGCGGCAGTTCGCCCGCTCACCTCCGGGCGGAGGCGAGCGGGCGAACTGCGGACGGACCGGGCGTCAGTCGGTCTTGATGCTCGCCAGGATGTCCAGCTTGGCCGCCCGGCGGGCCGGCCAGATCGCGGCCACCAGGCCGACCAGCCCGGCCAGACCCAGGAACACCGCCAGCTGGCCGTACGGCACGACCGTGGTCAGCCCGGCCAGGCTGGACTTCAGCGTCCCGTTGATCGCCCAGGCGATGAAGCAGCCGAGCAGCAGGCCGATCCCGGCGCCGAAGAGCGAGATCACCACCGACTCCAGCCGGACCATCCGCTTGATGCCGCGGCGGTCCAGGCCGATCGCCCGCAGCATCCCGATCTCGCGCTTGCGCTCGAAGACCGACATGGCCAGCGTGTTGATCACGCCCAGGACGGCGATCAGGACCGCCATGCCCAGCAGGCCGTACATCAGGTTCAGCGCGAAGGTGATGACCTGGCTGAAGTCGTCCCGGACGTCCTGCTTGGACTTGACCTCGATCACCGGGTTGGCGCCGGTGGCGTCCTTGAGCGACTGCTTGAGGGCGGCGGTGGCGCCGTCCTTGCCCTTGACCAGGACGTCGGCGACGTACGGCTTCGGATCGTGCTTGGCGATCTCGCTGTTGGCCAGCAGGACCGGGCCGAGCATGCCGCCCTTCTCGTACACGCCGCCGACGGTGAGCGGGCCGGTGGACCCGTCCGGGTAGGTCGCGGTCATCGTCGAGCCGGTGGTGACGTTGAACTTCGTCGCGACGTCCTGGTCCACCAGCAGCTGGCCCTTGCCGAGCGCGTCGGTGGAACCGCTGGTCAGCCTGATCTCGGCGAGCTGCTCGAGGACGGCCGCGTCCAGACCGGTGATCGCCTTGGAGGTGCCGTCGAGCTTCCAGTACGCGGCGGTCATCGGCGAGGAGGCCACCACCCCGGGGGCCTTGGCGATCTGGGCGGGCACCTGCCCGGAGAGGTTCATGCCGTTGGCGGTCGAGACGATGTAGTCGGCCTTCATCGACCTGGTGACGGCCCGGTCGATGGTGTCGCCGATCGAGGTGCCGAGCACGGTGAGACCGGTGACCAGGGTCAGCCCGATGGTGAGCGCTGCGGCGGTGGCCGCGGTACGGCGCGGGTTGCGCACCGCGTTCTGCTGGGCGAGCTTGCCCGGGGTGCCGCCCAGCGCCCGCAGCAGCGGGCCGACCAGGGCGACCACCGGGCGGGAGAGCAGCGGCAGCAGCACGAACACGCCGATCAGGGCCAGGAAGGCACCCGCGCCGACCGGCAGCCGGCCGCTGTCGTCGCCGGTGGAGGCACCGTAGCCGATCAGCGCCAGGCCGCCGCCGGCCAGCACCGCGCCGATGGTGTTGCGGACCACCAGGCTCTTCTGGCTGGTCGGCTGGTCACCGCTGCTCATCGCCGCCACCGGCGCGATCCGGGCGGCGCGCACGGCCGGCAGCAGGGCGGACAGGACCGTCACCAGGACGCCGACCAGGAGGGTCACCACGACGGTGAGCGGCTTGATCACCAGCGAGCCGTTCGGCATGTTCTCGTTCAGCGAGCCGATCAGGGACTGCATCCCGGCGCCGATCCCGACGCCGGCCAGCAGACCGGCGGCCGCGGAGACGGTGCCGATCAGCAGCGCCTCGATCAGCACCGAGCGGGTCACCTGCTTGCGGCTGGCGCCGATCGCCCGCAGCAGCGCGAGCTCCTTGGTGCGCTGGGCGACCAGCATGGTGAAGGTGTTGGCGATGATGAAGATGCCGACGAAGAGCGAGATGAAGGCGAAGACCAGCAGCATGGTGCGCATGCTGTCGGTGGCCTGGGCGATCTGCGCCTGCTCGTCCGCCTGCAGCTTGGCGCCGGTCTCGACGTCGAACTGGCGACCGCTCACCTTGGTCTCGACCTGGGCGAGCAGCGCGTCCTGGGAGGTCCCGGGCTTGGCGGTGAGCACGATGCTGCTGTAGCGGCCCGGCTCCAGCAGCGTCTGCTGGGCGGTGGCCTTGTCGAACAGGGTGAGCGTGCCACCGGTGTTCACCACCGGGTCGTCGGTGGTGAAGACGCCGGTGAGCTGGGCCTCGATCACCGGCCCGTTGGCGGCCACCCGCACGGTGTCGCCGACCTTGTAGCCCGCCTTTTCGGCGGTCTTGCGGTCGAGGGCGATCTCCTTGGCGCTCGACGGGCCCCGGCCCTCGGCCATCGGGTAGCGCGGGTCCCGGCCGTCCTGGCCCGGCGCGAAGTTGGCGCCCCTGGCGGCCCAGACCTGGCCGATCAGGTTGCCCTGCTTGTCGGCGACCCCGGTGAAGCCGCCGGCCACGCCGCGGGCACCGGCCGCGCCCGGCAGCGCGGCCAGCTGCTGGACGGTTTCGTCGGTGAGCGTTGCGGAGCCGCCCTCGCTCTTCTCCTTGGCGGAGGCGCGGGAGCCGGCCGAGCGGTCGACGACCTGGACGGCGACGTCCGAGTAGCTCTTGGAGTTGCTGTCCCGCAGGGCCTTGCCGAAGGTGTCGGAGAAGACCATGGTGCCGGCGACGAACGCCGTGCCGAGCATGACGGCCAGCGCCGTCATCAGCAGTCGGCCCTTGTGGGCCAGCACATTGCGCAGTGCGGTGCGATACATGAGGTGTCCTGGGGAGGTTCGAAGGCGTCGGGAAGACGGGCCCTGAGTGTCAGCTGGTGCGGCCCTTGGCCTCGAAGCGGCGCATGCGGTCCAGGACGGTGTCGGCGGTGGGGGCGTGGAGTTCGTCGACGATCCGGCCGTCGGCGAGGAAGACGACGCGGTCGGC
>NZ_JBSFGK010000013.1:62497-129993 GCF_053596495.1 Kitasatospora sp. NPDC001683 | reverse complement strand
CCATCGCCGCCGGGTCCAGGATCCTGCTGTGCTCGCGCGCGGCCTCGGACACCACGGGGTCAGGGTCGCCAGGAGGGCGTCGCGCTGCGCGGGGCGACCACCGTCCGAAGCGCCGGGGCGAATCAGGTGCCGGCCAGCGGGAGGGAGGCGGCGACCACCTGGCCCAGTGCCACCGCCCGCTCCAGCGCTTGGCGCAGCAGATCCTCGCGGGGCTGACGGCCGACCAAGCCGGCCGGCACGGCGTACATGGTCACCTCGGAGAGCTGGCTGGCGGCCATCCGCCAGGCGTCGGTGACCTGGAGCGGCTGGTGGGCCTGCCACCAGCCGGTGCTGCCGCCGGCCGCGGCGGGCTGCAGGATCGCGTGCAGCTTGCCCATGGCGACCAGGACCGACCAGCCGGGCAGCTGCTCCGGGGTCTCGTCGAGGTCGACGATCCGCTGGAAGCCCGCGTCCTGGAGCAGGTCGAGGAACTCGTCCTCGCCGGAGGTGCTGCCGGGGCGGCCGACCGGGCCGGTGGGCTCGACCACCAGCGAGGCGTGGCCGACCTTGCCGTGCAGGACGAGCCCGCAGGTGATGCCGAGGATCGCGGCCTGGCCGGGGGCGGGCGGCTGGGGCCGGGCCCAGGCGGAGTCCTGGGCGGGGACGGCGAAGTCCGGGCCGGGAGCGACCGGGGCCGGGGCGGCGGGCTGGGACTGGCTGATGCTGCGCACGGCGCCGGCCAGTTGTTCCTCGGCGACCGGCACCACCTGGGAGGGGATGCAGCGGGCGTGGGCGAAGGCCAGGACGGCGGTCTCGTCGCCGACGAACAGCACGGTGCTGGTGGGCTCCGCATGGGTGTCGCCGGGGGTGCGGCAGGAGGTGCATTCGTAGCTGTCGGGGGCGCGGTCGCCGCCGAGCAGGCGGTCGGCCTCGTCGTCGCCGATTTCGAGCCGGACCTCGTCGCTGACGTCGAGCATGCGCGGCACAGGGTCTCCTCGGATGGGTGCGGTTGGAGTCATGGGGGCGGACTCGGGGAGGTCGCCATGCCCAACGGGCCCTTGTGTCAGGCGTCACGGGTGCCCGTCGAGGCTGACGGGAATTGCCTCGGATCCGATCGCGGCACGTGGTCTCTTGCTCGCAATCTGTCGATGTCGGTGACAGGACTGCCGGAATGAAACCGTGAGGTGGGTCACGCGGCCTCGGTGTTTGATCTAGGAATCGACGGCCAAATCGGGCATTTCGGGCATGTTTGTGTGGGTCTTACCGTCGGTAACCCTTCGCTGAGCTGGGCAGACCCGTGGCGTTTTGGTTTCCCCGTCGACCGGCTCGTAGCTTCTTGGGCGGCGCAACGAGCGCCACCCGGGCTCACCCCCGACGCATCGCCCCCCGGTCCCGGCCGGGCGCGGCAGGTGCCCGCCGACGCGATCGCTCGAACAGGTCGCCGGCGAGCGGCTGGGTGGCCGGGGCGGCAGCGGCACGTCCGACACGTGCACGGCCGTCCGACGGACGCGGCAAGCGAATGCGGCCCTCTCCAGGGTCTGGTTCCGCATGCCCGCCCGGGGCTGTCGAGAGGAACCCCATGACCTTCCGTAACGAGAACGCCGCTGCCACCAACACCGTCGCCACCAAGCGCAACCGCGTGCGGATGGCCGTCGTGGCGGGCGCCGCTGTCGCGGCCCTGCCGGTGGCCGGCCTCGTCACGGCCACCTCGGCCTCCGCCGCCCCCGTCGCCACCTGGGACGCCGTCGCCCAGTGCGAGAGCGGTGGCAACTGGGCCATCAACACCGGCAACGGCTTCTACGGCGGTCTGCAGTTCACCTCCAGCACCTGGGCCGCGTACGGCGGTACCGCCTACGCCTCGCAGGCCAACCTCGCCACCAAGGCGCAGCAGATCTCCGTCGCCGAGAAGGTCCTCGCCTCGCAGGGCCCCGGCGCCTGGCCGGTCTGTTCCGTCAAGGCGGGTCTGACCAAGGGCGGCGCCCCGGCCGCCGTCGACACCACGGCCGGCTCCTCCGCCGCCAAGCCGGCGCAGACCCCCGCGCCGAAGACCGCCGCCCCGAAGGCCGCTGCCGCTCCCAAGGCCGCTGCTGCGCCGAAGGCTGACGCCGCGCCGAAGAAGGACGCCGCGAAGGCTGACGCCGCCAAGTCCTGGAACGGCGGCAAGTCGTGGACCGCCTCCGACGACGCCAAGCCGGCCAAGGGCGACTACACCGTCAAGTCCGGTGACACCCTGAGCTCCATCGCCGCCGCGCAGGGCCTGGACTGGCACGACCTGTACAAGAACAACGCCAAGGTCGTCGGTGGCAACCCCGACCTGATCTTCCCGGGCCAGGTCCTGAGCATCTGAGGTCCGATGAGCTGACCTCCCGTCGGCTCGTACAGGGCCGTGGCTCCCGGTGGCCGCTCCCCCGTGTGGGGGAGCGGCTGTCGGCGTTCCCGGCGTGGCTGGGCGGGTGGCGGCCCGGACGGGAGCGGGCTCTCTAGGGTCGGCTGCCGTGCCGTATTCGTGCTCGCGTTCGTGTTCGTGTTCGTGTCCCTGCTCGTGTTCGTGTTCGCGTTCGGGTGAAGGACGGACGTCCCGGGCCGTGATCCGGATCGGTGCCGCCGTGGCGGTGGTGATGGCCGTGGTCTCGGGCGGCGCCCGGGCCGGCGCGGCGCCGCGGGTCGCGGACCTGGTCTGGGACCAGCTCGCGGACTGCGAGAGCGGTGGCGACTGGCGGGCGGACACCGGCAACGGCTACTACGGCGGGCTGCAGATCCACCACCTGGACGGAGTCCGGCGGCCTGCACTTCGCCGACCGGGCCGACCACGCGAGCCGGCGGGAGCAGACCACCGTCGGGGAGGAGATCGTGCGGCAGCAGGGGTGGGAGGCCTGGCCGTCCTGCGCGCGGGAGCTGGGGTTGCTGAGGTAGGAGGGCCGGGGCCTGATTCGTCGGTCCTGCGCAGTCGGCTGCTGCTGTGCCCAGCCTTACGCACTCAGCCGTGTTCGCTCACCCGTGTTCACTCAGCCGTATTCGCTCACCCCTACGCGCTCAGCCCTGTTCGCTCAGCCCTGACTGCCGCACCGTGACGTTGAGCCGCCCCACCAGCCCGAGCGCCGGGTCCGCCGTCCCCGGCAGCGTCCGCACCACCCCGTGGTACGCGAACCGGGTCGGCCCGCCGAACACCAGCAAGTCCCCGCTGCGCAGCTCCAGGTCGGTCCACGGCCGGGTCCTGGTCTCGGTGTTCCCGAGCCGGAAGACGCAGTCGTCGCCCAGCGATAGCGAGACCACCGGTGCGTCCACGCGCTCGTCGCGGTCCTGGTGCAGTCCCATCTTGGCGCCGTGCGGGTAGTGGTTGACGATCGCGGTGTCCGGTGCGTACGAGGTCGCGCCCGCGATCTCCCCGGCCCGGTCCCCGTACGCCTCCACCACCGCGCGCCGGGCCAGCTCCCCGAGCAGCTCCGGGAACGGCTTGACGGGCGCGCCGTCCTCGGCGACCCGGGCGTACCCGTACGGGTACCAGTGCCAGCCGAGGCTCACCATCCGCACCGACATCACCCCGCCGGTGGGCATCCGCACGCGGTGCAGCCCGGCGGGTGGCCGGGCCCACTCCCGGCAGGCGGCGACCAGCTGCAGTTGCGCGGCGGGCTCCAGCCAGCCGGGCAGCAGGACGGCGCCGGGCGCGGGCTCGGACCGCATCCGCGCGCCCGGACCGTCGGGCTGGTCGCCGAACAGGTCCTCCTGGATCACCTCACCACCCGCCTCAGCACTCACCTCACCATCCTCCCGCTCCGCTCCGCCGCGCGGGGGCGGGAGCTTCGAGGGTGCTCGGCCGTTCGTCGGCCTGTCCACTCGTTTACACGTTCGAGTGAATCGGTCGCCGGGGGCCGGTGAGCGGGAATGACCCGGGCCGCCGGAGAATTCGAGTGAGCTGGAGAACTCGATCGAAACAACGAGAGGGAGCGCGCGCATGGGTACCCCCGTCGACGACCTCGTCGATCTGCTCGACCTGGAGCAGATCGAACTGAACATCTTCCGCGGGCGCAGCCCCGAGGAAGCGCTGCAGCGGACCTTCGGCGGCCAGGTCGCCGGGCAGGCGCTGGTCGCGGCGGGGCGCACGGTCGAGGGCGAGCGCCCCGTGCACTCGCTGCACGCGTACTTCCTGCGCCCCGGGGTGCCCGGCGTGCCGATCGTCTACCAGGTCGACCGGATCCGCGACGGCCGCACCTTCACCACCCGCCGGGTGCTCGCCATCCAGGGCGGCCGGTCGATCTTCTCGCTCACCGCCGACTTCCACAGACCGGAGGAGGGCAGCATCGAGCACCAGTACCCGATGCCGCCGGTCCCGGCACCCGAGGAGCTGCCCAGCGCCCTGGACGAGGTCGGCTCCCGGCTCGGTGAGCTGCCCCCGTTCATCAGCCGCCGCCAGCCCTTCGACATCCGCTACGTCGAGCGGCTGCGCTGGAACAAGGAGGAGCTGGTGGACGTTGAGGCGCGCAGTGGCGTGTGGCTGCGCACCAACGGCCCGCTGCCGGACGATCCGCTGATCCACGTCTGTGCCCTCACCTACGCCAGCGACATGACGCTGTTGGACGCCGTCCGCGCCCCCGTCGAGCCGCTGTGGGGCACCCGGCACTTCGACATGGCCTCCCTGGACCACGCGATGTGGTTCCACCGGCCGTTCCGGACCGACGACTGGCTGCTCTACCAGCAGGAGTCCCCGATCGCCCACGGCGCGCGCGGCCTGGCGCGCGGGCAGATCTTCGACCGGGACGGGCAGCTGGTGGTGTCGGTGGTGCAGGAGGGCCTGTTCCGGCCCCTGAGGGGCTGAGGGCCGGTGTCCGGATCCCGGCCGCCGGGTGTTGCCGCCGCATTGCGCTGTCTTGCAGTCTCTTTGCGGTTCGGCGGCTTGCCGGGGCCGGGGAATGATCCGTACCGGCGGGTGGTGTTGTGCAGGATGACCGAGACGGACGGCTCGAACAGCGGGCCGTCCGCGGACCGGACCGGGAGGGTTGACCGATGACGGCGACGGCCGCAGAGGACTGGAAGCACTGGAGTGACCAGCGGGCGGCGTCGGTGAGCGCCCCGCACGGCCAGCTCGCACTCACCGGCACCCACTGGCTGGGGCCCGAGCCGGTCGAGGTCCCGGGCCTGCCCGGGCACTGGTGGGCCGACGCCGAGGGCGTCCGGCTGCGGGCCACGGCCGCCGACGGCATCACCGTCGACGGCGCCGACGCGCCGGTGGACGGCGAGGCGCTGCTGCGCCCCGACACCGACCCGGCAGCCGATACAGCCACCCTGGGCGAGCTGCTGCTCGTCCCGATCGAGCGGGAGGGCGAGCTCGCCCTCCGGGTCTTCGACCCGGCCTCGCCCGGACGGGTCGGCTTCGCCGGCATCTCCGCCTACCCCTACGCGCCCGAGTGGGCCGTACCCGCCGTCTACACCCCCTTCGAGGAGGAGGGGCAGTCGGTGCTGGTCCCGAACGCGGACGGCAAGGACCGGCCGCTGGCGGTCACCGGGACGATCGAGTTCACGGTGGCGGGCGAGCACCGCACGCTGACCGTGGGCCGTTCCGGTCAGCGCCTCACCGGCGTGATCGCGGACGCCACCAGCGGCATCGACACCTACCGCTTCCGCTTCATCACCCTGCCGGCCCCCGACGGGGACGGCCGGACGGTCCTCGACTTCAACCGGGCCTACCTGCCGCCCTGCGCCTTCGCGGACCACTTCATCTGCCCGTTCCCGCCGCCGGGCAACCGGCTGGACTTCGCGGTGGAGGCGGGGGAGAAGCAGGTGCTGAGCAGGTAGGCGGCGGGCCTCCTGGCCCGTCGGCCGGGCTGGGTTCGGCGGCTCGTCGGCCGGGCTGGGCTCGTCGGCTCGGCTGGGCACAGCTTGGTTCGTCGGCCCGGCGGGTTCGGGCGGCGGGGAAGGAACAGGGCGGCCCCCGGTGTCGGGTGCGGCGGGGTCCGGAGCAACTATGGACCGTTGTGACGACCAACCAATCCCTTGACGCCCCGACCGCCGAGTCCGTCCCCGCCGTCCCCGCCTCCCCTGCCCCGCCGGGACTTCCCTGGTACCGACGGGCCTTCGCCGATCTCAGCCCGCTGCGCGAGCACCCCGACTACCGCCGGGTCTGGTCGGGCCAGGCGGTGTCCTCCGTAGGCCAGCAGATGACCGCCGTGGCCGTCTCCGTCCAGGTCTACGACCTGACCGGCTCCGCCTTCGCGACCGGCCTGGTGGGCCTGTTCTCGCTCGTCCCGCTGGTCGCCTTCGGCCTGTACGGCGGCGCGATCGCCGACACCGTCGACCGGCGCAAGCTCGGCCTGATCGGCTCGGCCGGCCTGGCCGCCGTCTCCGCCGTACTCGCCGCCCAGGCCCTGGCCGGGCTCGGCCTGGTGGCCGTCCTCTACGCCGCCGTCGCCGTCCAGGCCGGGTTCTTCGCGCTCAGCTCGCCGGCTCGCTCGGCGATGATCCCCCGGCTGGTCCCCGCCCGCCAGCTCCCGGCGGCGAACGCACTGAACACCGTCAGCATGAACCTCGGCCTCACCGTGGGCCCGATGCTCGGCGGCGTCCTGATCGGCGCCTTCGGCGCCCAGGCCGCCTATCTCGTCGACACCGTCGCCTTCACCGGCACCCTCTATGCCATGTGGCGCCTGCCCGCCATGCGGCCGCACGGCGAACGCAAGGGCCGCGCCTCCGTCCTGGACGGCCTGCGCTTCCTGCGCGAGCAGCCCAACCTGCGCACCAGCTTCCTCGCCGACCTGGCCGCGATGATCTTCGGCATGCCACGCGCCCTCTTCCCGGCCATCGCCGTCACCTTCTACGCCGGCGACGCCCGCACCGTCGGCCTGCTCGTCTCCGCCCCGGCCGTCGGCGCCCTGATCGGCGCGCTCTTCTCCGGCTGGGTCGGCCGGGTCCACCGCCAGGGCGTCGCGATCCTCGCCGCCGTCTCCGCCTGGGGCCTCGCGATCGCGGTCTTCGGCGCCCTCCACAACCTCTGGCTCGGCCTCCTGCTGCTCGCGGTGGCCGGCTGCGCCGACACCGTCAGCATGATCTTCCGCAACACGATGATGCAGGTCGCGGCCCCCGACGAGATGCGCGGCCGCCTCCAGGGCATCTTCATCGTCGTCGTGGCCGGCGGCCCCCGCCTCGGCGACTTCGAGTCCGGCGCCGTCGCCGCCCTCTCCAACCCCGCCACCTCCGTGATCACCGGCGGCCTCGCCTGCGTCGCCTGCGTCCTCCTGCTCGCCGCCCGCCGCCCCGCCTTCCTCACCTACGACGCCCGCCGCCCGACCCCCTGAGCTCCCCCGACCCACCCCACCCCCGAAACCTGGCAGCGAGCACCCCCCGACGTGCTGTATTGTTTTCCACGTCGCCGGGAAACCGGAGACAAGGTCGAGAAGCCAACCGGCAGAGCCCCCCAGGCCCCGCCGCACGGCACCGAGACCACGGGACGTGGCGCAGCTTGGTAGCGCACTTGACTGGGGGTCAAGGGGTCGCAGGTTCAAATCCTGTCGTCCCGACTGTGAAGTCGCTTGTGGGAGCGGGTACTTGGGAAACCGGGTGCCCGCTCTCACTCGTTTCCGGAGGGTGCGTGGTCGCAGGATGGTCGCGTCCGGCGCTCTGGCCTGGCGGTTTGTCTCTGGGGTGGGCGCGAGGTGATCGCACCATCTGATGGCCTGTCAGTTGATCTCGCGGGGGAGGTCTGCGTGGTCGAGTGCGTCGGCGAGGGCGGTGACGGCTTCGCGGGCGGCTTGGGGGAGCAGGTGGCCGTAGATGTTGACGGTGGTGGCCAGGGTGGAGTGCCGCAGGGTCTTGGAGACGACGGCGAGTGGCACCTGGGAGCTGATCATGATGGTGGCGGCGGTGTGTCTGAGGTCGTGAAGGCCGATCTTGGGTAGGCCGATCTCGGCTGAGCGTTGGCGCAGGGTGTGCAGGAGGCGCTCGGGGTTGATGGGTTTGCCGTCGGGGCGGGTGAAGACCATGCCTTGGAGACGGGGTTGGTCGGGGTGGGTGCTGCGGTGGCGGGCGGCTTGGCGGCGTAGTGCGGCGGTGACGCGGGGGGAGAGGCTGACCCAGTTGCGGCTGGCGCGGGTCTTGGGTGCTTGCAGGTGTAGGCGGGCGTTGTTCACCGAGGCCAGGGTCCAGCGTACGAACAGGACGCGTTGCTGGAAGTGGATGTCCGGCCAGTGCAGGCCCAGGGCCTCGCCGCGGCGCATGCCGGTTCCGAGGATGACCTCGAAGATGTCGGCGTAGACGTCGTTGTAGGTTTCGGCGTTGTGACGCAGGAAGGCGGAGGCCTGTTGCGGGGTCCAGCACAGGCGCTCGGGTGCGGCGGGTCGCTTCAGCGCGGCGTTGCGGGCGGGGTTGCGGGCCAGGAGGTCGGCGCTGACGGCGGCGTTCATGGCGCTGGAGAGGATGGCGCAGCAGCGGTGGACGGTGGGGCGTCCGCGGCCGGCGGCCAGTTGGCGGCGGGACCAGGTGGTGACGTGCCGGTCATGCAGGTCTGTCAGGGGTAGCGGGCCGAAGGCCGGTATGAGGTCGTGGTGGACGTGGCGGTGGTAGCCGGCATAGGTGGTGGCCTTGAGGATCTCCTGCTTGGAGAGCAGCCACTCCCTCAGATAGTCGGCGACGGTCAGGGTCTCGTCCACCGCGATGCCGATGCGCTCGGCCAGCAGGAAGTTCTGCAGGGCGGAGAGGGCCGTGGTCTGGTCGGGGAAGCCGCTGCGGCGCCGGGTTTCGCGCTTGCCGATCAGGGAGGGCAGATCCACGGCGTAGGCCCAGCTGCCGTGCTCTGGTTGGGTGTTCAGTTTCGGGCAGCGGGCGCCGTACTGGCGGCCGGCGGTGTCGCGGCAGCCGCAGCGCCGGTAGACGCGTCCGCGCTGAGGATCGGTCAGGTTCATGGGATTCGACTCCTTGTGTGATCGGGCTGGGCCCAGCTTCACGGCGGAGCGGCCTGGCGCGGCAGGGGGCGGATCATGGCGCTGGGGAGGCGAAGCTGGCGACCATCTGGGTCTGTGAGCTGTGGTGATCCCCTTGGAAAGTGCACAAGGGGTCGGTAGCGGCCATTCGGGGGTGATTATTGGAGGTGCGGAGTGTCGAATCCGGGGGCGGCGAAGGAATTAGGGCGACAAGCAGGAAGACGACGGCTTGTGGCCATTTTTCATTTTCATCTGCATGTCGGATAGTTGAGGACTGGACTGGTGGCTGGAATTTTCGACTGCTGCGCGCCACGGCGGGAAGTGATCACCGGGAGTTACCCGGAGAATTTCCGGGGGCGGGCGGTGAGTGACGACAAGGTGCGGGCGTGAGGGGCGCGTGTTCTGTGGGCGGATCCGGGGCCGGAGACTGTTGCATGAGCCGGTCGCGGTTCTGTGCGGCGGTGGTGCGGACGGTCGCAGCGAACTGCGCGCGGCTGTGGTGCTGGTGCCGTTCGACCGTCTCTTCGTCGTCCTGGTCGTCGGGCTCGGTGTACTCGTCGTGGAGGAGCCGGCAGCCGTGGATACCGGCGAGGAGGTCTTCGAGGAGGTCACGGAACGGGCCGGCTCGGGTCCAGTAGGGGTTCGCCGGGTGCCGGCCGGTGATCGACACTGCTGCCCCCCTGCGCAGCGGCGTCCGGTACAGGGTGTGGCGCGGGCGGTCGCGCCAGCCGCGCTCATGTCCGGCAGGCCGAGCCGTGGGGAGACCGAACGGTGCTCCGAGGTGAGCCACGGTGATCGGGCTCATGCGGTCGTAGGCGGGAGGGTTGGGCGGTTCTCGGATCCTCGCGGTGATCGTTTGCTGCGGCTGGGCTCTGCCGGCGGATCGCGAGGCCCAGACCCCATTTGTCACGCTGTGTAGTTACTGACTTCGGCTCGTCAGGGTGACGTTGGGGTGTCGAGGGTCAGGCCGGTGCCGGCTATGAAGCCGTCGAGGGTGTCGGGCCGGTACTGCAGACGTTTGAGTCGGTTGCGTACGAGGGCTTCGAGTCGGTCGAGGGCGACCACGGCGAGGTTGGCTAGGCTGCGCTTGACGTGTGCCCAGACCCATTCGACGGGGTTGAGATCGGGCGAGTAGGCGGGAAGCAGGAACACCGTCAGCCAGGCACGCTCGGCGATCAAATCGCGCATGGCGTGGGAGACGTGGGTGTTCAGGCGGTCCCAGACCAGCACGATCGGCGCCTTGACCAGCTGGTGGACACCGTCGATCAGAGCGATGAAGTCGCGCTCGCCCATGCTGCGGCGCTTGCCTCTGCCCGCGGGATGGGAGCGCAAGCGGTGGCACAACCGGGTGCGCGAGCCCGGCCGCATGGCGATCAGCCCGGCCACCGACAGGCGCCCCGAGCGCCGGCCGCTGACCGTCACGACCGGCGTGCGGCCCCGTCGGCCCCAGGTGCGGCCTTTGGGCGGACGACGGGTGAATCCTGCCTCGTCCTCGAAGCAGATGTAACCCCCGCAGGCCGCCCGCGCCCTTTTACCTCCTCCCACGTCGCCTCCCTCCACGCCGTGACGGCCTGCTCGTCCCGCTCGGCGACCCGCCGCGCGGGAACCTGCGGGCTGAAGCCGAGCCGGTGCATCAGCCTCGTGGCACCCGAGACGCTGTAGGAAACGTGGAACTTCCGGCCAATCAGCGTGGCCACCCTCGCCGCGGTCCACACCTGGTCCTCCACCCAGCCGTGCGCAGCCGGACCCTGCTCCAGATACGCGGCCAGTTTCTCCAGGCAGCGCGACGACAGACGGCACCGCGCCCCGCTGGGGCCACGAGAGGCCAGAGCCTGCACACCGCCATCCCGCCACAACTGGTGCCACTGGTAGGCCGACTTCGGGCTCACCCGCAGACGCCGCGCCACTTCCGGCGGCTTGACTTCCTGCTCGAACAGTTCGGCCGCCTGGATCCGAACTACTTCCCGGCGCTCACGTCCCGCGGCGGTCAGCCCGCCCCCATCCGCATATCTCACACACCACGGATACAGCCACCGCTCCACGCTCATCAGGCACTTCGCACAGATTCACCCCGACGAGCCGAAGTCAGTAATCGCGGGTGGGGTCGAAGCGCAGCCTGGAGATGAGAAGAGGAACGGACGGCCACTGCGGCGCTGGCCGCTTCCCGTTCCGGAGGGGGCTGGGGGCGTGGCCGGCTCGGTGCGGACTGTTTCGAAGTGAGGGGCGATCGGTCAGGTGAGGCGGTCGTGGTTGCGTGCGGCGGTGGCGCGGACGAGGGTGGCGAACTGCCCGCGGCTGCGTTGGCGGTGCAGTTCCTCGGCGGCCTCCTCGTCCCACTCCTGGTCGCTGGGGGCCGCCAGGTCGTCGTCCTCGTGGTCGGCGGTCTCGGTGTATTCGTCGTGGATGAGCCAGCAGCCGTGGATGCCGGCCACCAGGTCTTCGAGGAGGTCGAGGGCCGGCCGCTGCGGGTCCAGCGGTGTCAAGCGCAGCCCGGACAGTTCCAGCTCGGCATCGTCGCCGTATTCGGTGAGCATTTCCTGTGTCTGGTCGAGCTGTTCGCGGAAGGTGTCGGGTTCGGGCAGGATGCCGTCCGCGACCTGCAGGGCGTCGCGTACCAGGGAGGTGACGGCCTCGTGTGGGGAGGCGCCCTCGTCGAGCAGTTCCAGGACGATCGTGGGCGTCTCGTGGGCGAGCGCCTCGATGTCGTCGGCGGCTTGGACCACTGTGGTGAGCGTGGCGCCGGAGGCTGCGGAGGCGACTTCGGCCGCGGCGTGCAGCCAGTGCGCCGCGGCCACCGCTGCGGCGGTCGGATCGACATCGGTGAACAGGGCGGGCGAGCCGAACGGATCCTCCTCGAACAGCCGGTCGGCGGCGGCGACCTGCACTGGGGAGGCGTCCTCGCGGCTGAGCAGCACGGCCTGCTGGGCCCGGTCGGTGAGGTCGCCGAGTTCGGCGCTCTCGACCGCGGCCAGCTCCGTGGCGGTTTCGGCGCGGACGGCTTGTGTTAGGTCGGGGTTGTTCAGGGCGTGCAGGGCGCGTCCGACGCGGTGAGCGGATTCCAGCACCGGGGTGTAGGACACGGTGAGCATGCCGCCTTCGGGGAGGTTCGGCGCTGCCACGGCACCTGCGACCTCCTCGAACGCCTCGCGTTCCTGCTCCCACCGCCAGCCCTCGCTGTTCACCTCGAGGGAGTCGGCGGCACTGGCCGGGTGGGTGTAGGTGCGCCAGGCTGCCGTGGACAGCTGGGTGAGCGCGCGGGCCAGGCGTGACAGCGCGGCAGGGTCGGTGTCTGCCGGGGCGGTGGCGATCCGGGTGGCGAGGTCGCCCTCGCCGGTCCCCCAGGTGGCGATGAGTTCACGGCAGGCGGGGTCGACGCAGTAGCGGGTCATGGCAGAGAACCTCCAGCTCGGCTCCGTCATACCACTGCGCTTCGGCGGCTGCATCGTGATCGCCGGCCTGTCATCCCATCGCGTACCAGGGCGGGCAGCGTTGCCGCGAACCCTGGACCACGTGTCAGGTGATGAGGCTCACCGTCGGGCGTCGGCTGTGCCTTGGGGCTGGTGGCTGCGTATTCGACTGTCGCTGGCTCGCTGTGGAACCCGCCCTCGCAGCGTCCACATTCGATGTGGCGAACTCGATCTGCGCTCCGGCTGGTGTTCGCGGACGCTGTCAACGTCAAGATCTGTGACGGGCAGGTCGCCGGCCGGCCGGTCTACGTCGTGATGGCCGTGACCGTCGAGGGGCGCCGCGACATCCTCGGGATGGGCCGGCGGCGAGGGGACGAAGTGCTGGCTGTACGTGCTTCACCGGGCTGAGGGAGCGCGATGCGGATGATGCTCAGCGGCCGCCCGGGCACGCACGTTTTCGGAGAGGCACTGAACGGGGCCGTTGGGAGCGGCAAGCTGCCGAAGGCCCCCGATTCGTTGCTGGACCGGCTCGAAACCGGAGGTCGACTACTTCACCCCGCTGGCGCCCTTACGAGGCGGCATGGTGGGGGATTGGTGGGCACCTGCCATCGCCGGCACCCGCCGAGCCACCTCGGCGCGATTGTCATACGGTCGAGATGAGGCATGAATCCGACGGAGGCCGCCATGGCGAGATACAGATGGCGAGTGCGCGTGCTCTCGGCAGAGGGCAACGAAACGGTCACGCAGCCGGCTCTGCCGTACACGGACCATTTCGATGGGTCCGCTCAGGAGTACGCCGACTTCCTGGTCGGCAGGGCTCTGAAGCAAGGCCAGGAAGATGCGGGGCCGACGCGTGCCGTGCGTGTTGTTGCCGATGTCTGGGAGCCGGACGGACAGGGGAGCCCCGAGGGGCACGCTGGGTGGCCGCAGTAGCGGGCCGCTGGCGGGAGAGGCGCCACCGTACTCCCTGGGAGGGGCACTGCCGCGCCGGGTTGAGTGGGTCGACAGGCTCTGGGCAGCACCCGGACGTCCCCCAGCGCTTCCCATGGCACTGCTCACAGGCGCGGTAGGGAAGTGGCCGGCCACCCCTTGCTGCGGAGGCCGACCGGGCCACACGTGCTGAGGCACGCGAAGTGGCGGGTGCGGTCGACCTGCTGCGCAGTTCGCGGCTCCTGGCGGGGTGCGGGTGGTGCCGGAGGGGCGGACCGTGCTGGCCGACGACGTGTTCGCGGTGGGCGCCCTGGTCGGGGTGTCGGCAGACGCCCCGTACCTGGACTCGGCGTACAAGATGGTCGCCTACGACGGCCGACCGGCGATGAGGCTGTCCGTGGCGAAGGTGAGCGTGCTCGGCGCCGAGCAGGTCTACCGGCTACCCGGTCGCGCGGACATCGCCGCGCTGCGGGACGAGCCCGCGCCACGGGGAGGGCAGCCGCTGCTGGAGGACGGTGATGACAGGCGGCCGCCGTACGATCACCAGCACGCCGCGGTCGAAGCCGCGGGGCGTGCCGATCAGCGAGGACATGCCGTAGCCGAGGACGGACAGAAAGACGATCGGCTGCACGAAGCTGGAGAGGATCCGCGTGGTTGCGCGCGAAGCGGATCAGCTCGCGCTCCCAGACCATGCCGATCGTGCGCAATTCGTCGGCGATGTTCTGCCTCTCGTGCGCGAGCGGCCCCAGGGGCGGCGCGAGGGTGGGCATCGTGACTCCTGGGCGGTGCCGGGCGGTCCGGGCGCGAAGCCCCGTCGGCATGACGCGGCCGCCGCGCTGCTGGACGCAGCCAAGGGCATGGCGCTCCCGGCGGTGAGCAATCAGGGGGCGCGGCGGATTCACCGAGGTGCTACTCGGCTTGGTCAGCTAGAAGATCACTGAAAATCTTTCAGATTCTGGCCTCACCCGATCCGGGTGAGGCCAGACTGCTGTGTATGCAGGGGGACTGGGTTGGTGGGCTGGTCGGGCCGGATGTGTGGGAGACCTGCCGGGAGCTGATCCCGGCCGGGAGTGTGTTCGCGTTCCTGGCCGAGCATCGGGAGGCCTTGTTCCCGGGCTCGATGTTCGCGGACATGTACCCGTCGACGAACGGGCGGCCGAGCATGCCGCCGCAGGTCCTCGCGGCGACGGTGGTGCTGCAGAGTCTGCACGGACTGTCGGACTTTGACACGGTCCAGGAACTGCGTTGCGATCTCCGCTGGAAGGCCGCCTGCGGACTCGGCCTGCACGACACCGCGTTCGACCCCTCGCTGCTGACCTACTTCCGGCGGCGCCTGCAACGCTCGGCGGACCCGAACCGGCTGTTCACCAAGGTCAAGGAGGTCGTCGCGGCCACCGGCGTCCTCAAGGGCAAGCACCGGCGGGCCCTGGACTCCACCGTGCTGGACGACGCGGTCGCCACCCAGGACACCGTCACCCAGCTCGTCGCCGTGATCCGCCGGGTCATCCGCGACGTGCCCGGCGCGGAGCGGGTTGCCGCCACCTGGTGCACCGCGCACGACTACACCGACCCGGGCAAGCCCCGCATCGCCTGGAACGACGAGGCCGCCCGCGCCGCACTCGTGGACGCCCTGGTCACCGACGCGCTCAACCTGCTCGGCCGCCTGCCCGAGCGGCAGCTCGACGAGAAGGCCGCCGACGCGGTCGGCCTGCTGGCCCTGGTCGCCGGACAGGACGTCGAACCTGCCGACGACGGGCGCGGCGGCCGTTGGCGAATCACCCAGGGGACCGCCCACGACCGCATCGTGTCCACCGTCGACCCCGAGGCCAGGCACATCCACAAAAACCGAACCCGCCACCAGGACGGCTTCCGCGCCCACGCCGCGTTCGAGCCCGAGACCGGCCTGCTCACCGAGGTCGAACTCGCCCAGGGCAGCGGGGCCGACAACCACGAAGCGGCCGTCGCGCAGGACCTGCTCGCCGACGAGACCGAAGACCTGACCGTTCTCGGCGACACCGCCTACGGCACCGGCGACCTGCGCGAAGCCCTCGAAGCCGACGGCCACACCCTGATCATCAAACCACCGCCGCTACGGCCCGCCGTCCCGGGCGGCTTCACCACCGACGACTTCCACGTCGACACCACCGCAGGCACCGTCACCTGCCCGGCCGGCCACACCAAAGCCCTCGGCCGCCGCCTCGCAAACGGCAACCGCCAGGCCCAGTTCAAGACCCTCTGCCGCACCTGCCCTCTGCGTGAACGCTGCACCCGCTCCAAGACCGGCCGCACCTTCAACGTCCACCCCCAGTACAACCGCCTCAAAGCCGCCCGCCAGAACGCAACCGACCCCAACTGGCAGACCGAGTACCGCCGCTGGCGGCCACCGGTCGAACGAGCCATCGCCTGGCTCACCGCCCGCGGCAACCGCCGCGTCCCCTACCGAGGCGTCCTGAAGAACAACACCTGGCTCCACAACCGCGCCGCCGCCCTCAACCTCCGCCGACTGATCAACCTCGGACTCACCCACACAGGCGACACCTGGACCATCACCCCCGCACCCACATAGCGCAGGCGGGGCTGCCCCCAACCGGGACAGCCCCGCCGCCAGCAAGATCTTCAGCAAACTTCTAGCCTGGTCAACCGGGCAGCGATGGGGCCGTTCGGCCCTGGTGCCGGGCGGGGGCGAGGGTACCGTGGGAATCGGCCTGCAGGGCGAGCGAGGGAGTTCGACCGGACGGTCCCGGGCGATGGGCGGAGGCTCCGCGTGGGGTGTTTGTCGACGGTCGGGCTGAGAGGCTGGAAGGTCTGTGAGACCGGAAGGCGACCTCCATTACCTGATCCGGACAATGCCGGCGAAGGGAGCCCACCTTGCAGGTTTCCGTCTGCCCGCACGGCACCGCGGCGAGGTTCGCCCGCCTTGGCCGGTGTGCACCCGGACACCGAAAGCCCCGGCTCGGAGCTTCCTGGTTGTTCTGTCAGCGGCGACGGCTCCACGGCGCGCCTCGTGCCGCTCCTTACCGGGCCGCAGCGGCGGTAGCTCCGACGAGCGCAGCTCACGGCCGGGCCATTATCGAATGCCGCTCGGTTCGACCAGGTGACCGGGCTCGGTCGGCCCCTGGAGCGGCAGAGCCTGACACCGCGCCAGACGCATGCCACGTCGGTCATGGCTGGACTGTGGCGTCCGGCGGACTCTCCGGCCACACTTCGAACGCCTGGGAGAACCCCGCCGGCGGTCCAGCGCGGAATCGGTTGCGGATCAGTGCATCGACCTCGGCCACGGCATCGGCTCGGCCGCCGAGTTCCACTTTCACCGGGCCGGCACCGGTACCTGCGCGGGCAACCGGCCGTGCGGCGGCTTCTGCGATCGGCGCTGACGTGTCGACCTGCCAGCGAGTGTGGGCCACCTGATCGGCGGGTGAGACGTAGTCCCTCGCTGTGCCAGGACCAGGGACAGTGATCACCTTGAATGACTGCGCCACCGTGTCGGCGATCACGTTCGCCGCACGTGGCGCACCGGAGATCGACATGTGCACCATGGCGCTCGGTTCCCGTGAGGCACTGGTACCGGTCATCGCACTCCTTCGAGGTCGGCCCCTCTCCCAGGGTCTGCCGGCGCCAGGCCTCCCGCACCTGTTCGGCGCGGTGGTCTCGCCCCCGTTCGTGCCCGCCGGCGGCTCGGCACCGACCGAGGCGCCTACGGGTGCCGCAGCCACGCCGCTCGGTGTCCGGCTCGCCTCCCTGGCCGCGGAACCCCCCGCGGTGTAACGTTTCGATCAAGCAGTCGTGGTTCCGAAGATCTCGCCCGCGGTCACATGCCGTGGGCGTTCTTGCTGTTCGACGCCTCTCCGGACCGCGGCGATCACCTCCGGGCCCGCACCAGTGGGCGCGACCAGTTCCCACGAAGGGCAAGCGCATGGCGACCGGCACCGTGAAGTGGTTCAACGCCGAGAAGGGCTTCGGCTTCATCGAGCAGGACGGCGGCGGCCCCGACGTGTTCGCCCACTACTCCAACATCGACGCTCAGGGCTTCCGTGAGCTCCAGGAGGGCCAGAAGGTGACCTTCGACGTCGTGCAGGGCCAGAAGGGCCCGCAGGCGGAGCACATCCGCCCCGCCTGACCTCCAGACATGAGCGGGTGCCCCGCACGGATCCGTGTGCGGGGCACCTCTTTGTCTCCGCCGCGCGAGTCGTACCTTCCTTGGTGGCCGTACCCGGAGATTCGTAGGGTGAGCTGACATTGGCGTGGGCCAGGTGGCCCGTCCGGGCTGGAGCGCTGGGGCCGATGGGTGGCGCAGAGGGCAACGGCGGCCTGACCCACGTCCCCTGGCACCAGGACCGGCAGGAGCTGCGCGCTCGGCGGCTTCGGCGGGGTCGAGCCTGGCATGCTCACGCCTACCCAGTGCTCCCGCGCGCCAACGACCGGATGCACACGGTGCCCGGGCGGGTCACGGTGGGGATATGGATCTCATCGCACTGCTGGAGCTGGACGGGTCGGCGAACATACGGCTCCTCACAGCCGACAAGCAGCCCGCCAGGCCGAAGGCACCCGTCGTCCGGGTCCACGCCGCCGCCCGTACGCCCGCCCCGGCGCAGTTCACCCTCTGCGGGCTGTCGACCCGCGGCACGCAACCCGACTCACAACACCCCGACGCATCGGGGGACTCCTGGTGGCCGCCGCGCTGGCACCGACACGCCTGCCCGGTCTGCGACACCACCGTCACCAGGCTCGACGGGAGCAATCCTCCCGTCGACACCCCCGGCCCGGGGCACCGGGCATCGACGATCGTCGGCGCGGCCCGCCATCGCCGCCGACGCGCGGGATGGCGGCTCCGACCGCGCCCCATCCGCTTGAGCCCCTGCCGACCCGGCCTCACCGGGTGACTTCTGCGACCCACGCGAGGAGCGATCACTATGGCAACGGACTACGACGCCCCACGGCGCACCGAGGACGACAACGAGGAGAGCCTCGAAGAGCTGAAGTCCCGCCGTGAGGAGCGGCGACCCGGCGCGGCCGGCCTGGACGGGACCGAAGAGGTCGAGACCGTGGAGCTCCCCGGAGCCGACCTCTCCGGGGAGGATCTGACCATCAAGGTCCTGCCGGAGCAGCCGGACGAGTTCGTCTGCGCGACCTGCTACATGGTCCACCACCGCAGCCAGATCGCCCACACAGACAGCCAGGGCGGGTTGGTCTGCCGCGACTGCGCCCCCTGACAGCGGTCGCCGCGCCCACTGCGCGGACAGTGTCGGTGCAACGAGTACCGCGGTCAGGACGGCGAACCAGACCGGACGCACGACCCACCAACGCCAGGTGCCGATGGACGGCTCAGTTGCTGCCTGATGCGAGAAGGATCGGCCCGCTCACGCCGCCTGTCCGAAGCCGTGATCGACAGCGGGATCGGTCTTTCCGGCCACCTCGGCGTCTGCCTGGTCGAGTGCGGAGGCGAGTGCCTTGACGGCGGCGTCGGCGGAGTCCTTGAGGAGGTGGCCGTAGAGGTCGACGGTGATGGCGAGGTTGGAGTGACGGAGGGTCTTGGAGACGACGGCGAGGGGGATGCCCGCGGCGATCATGATGCTGGCCGCAGTGTGGCGCAGGTCGTGCAGACCGATCTTCGGCAGGTCCAGTTCGGCGGTGCGTTTGCGGAGTTGGTCGAGGACCCACTGGGGCCGAAGGGGCTCGCCGTCCGGGCGGGCGAAGACCAGGCCTTCGAGGCGGTCGTCGGGGTGGGCGGCCATCTGGAGGGCGGCCTGGCGGTGGAGGGCTGCCATGGCTCTGGGGGAGAGGCTCACCCAGGCGCGGCTGGCTTCGGTCTTGGGTTCGCCGAGGTGGATCTTCCCGTTGTTCACGGCCGTCAGGGTCCAGCGGACGTAGAGCTGGCGGTCCATGAGATGGACGTCGGACCAGTGCAGGGCGAGGATCTCACCGCGGCGCATGCCGGTGCCGAGCATGACCTCGAACAGGTCGGTGAGCCGGTCGGCGTAGTGCTCAGTGTTGTGCCGCAGGAAGGCCGCGGCCTCATCGGGGGTCCAGCAGGTGCGCTCGGCGGCGCGGGGCTTGGGCGGTACGGAGTGTTTGGCCGGGTTGTAGCGCAGCCGCCACGTGCGCACCGCGTGGTTCAGGGCGTTGCGCAGCATGGCCACCGCGTGGTGCACGGTGGTGCGCCCGCGGCCGGCGGCGAGCTGCGTACTCACCCAGGCGTCGATGTGCTTGGGCCGCAGGTCGACGAGCAGCATGCCGCCGAACGCGGGGACCAGGTCGCGCTCGATGCACGCCCGGTAGCCTGCCCAGGTGTTCGGGGCCAGCGCCGGGCGCTTCGCTTCCAGCCACTCGTACAGGAACAGCCCGACGCGCAGCGTGCGGTCCTCGTACACGCCCCGGTACTCGGCATCCAGCACCCGCGCCATCTCCCGGGCCGCCTCCGCCCGGCTGGCGAACCCGCCCCGCCGCCGGGTTCTGCGCTTGCCGTCCTGCAGCGCCAGGTCCACCGCGTACGTCCACCGGCCATGCGTGGTGTCGGCGGCCAGCCGCGGGCACCACGAACCCAACTGCTTCCCGCTGTTGCCGTCCTTGCACCCGCACCGCCGGTACACCCTGCCTCGCTTGGGACGCTGCGCCATGGGCTCCTCCTTGAACCAAGTGGTGATGGCGTTTCCAGAGTTGCGGTAGCGGTGGGTGTGGCGGCAGAGCGCGCGGGGCGGGGCGTGGAGCACAGGCAAGATCGACTGGCCGGGACACGCGCTGGCGACACGCCGCGAGGGTGATCACGGCGCACGTTCGGTGGGTAGGGCAGCTTGATCGCGCAGCATCGGCCCGCACGGGGTCGCTGCTCGGAAGAGTGGCCGCGTGCCGGGAGAAGGCGTCTGCCCGTCGGCCGTGGGTTGTTGGGCTCGTACAACCCGGAGCAGGCGCGGTGTGATGGCGCCGAGCTTCGGACCGGTCCCCGGAATACGCAACGCCGAGAATTCCGCGAGCCCGCAGGGAATGGGTGAGTCCGGGATTTTCGGTGGCTAATTTCTGGCTGGCGTTCGGCCCGGATCGGATTGATTTCTCCCGGCAGTTCAGGGCCCCTGTTCGATGAGTTCTGGGCGATCCTCGGGAATCGCTGGATCCTCGCTCGGAGTGGCGCTACTCTGGAGACATGAACGCCACTCGGACCCTCCGTCAAGCCCCTGACCTGGGGACCAGCTGGGGGCCACGCGTCATGCGCGCTGGCGCGTGAGGTGCGCGAAACGCACTAATCTGCACACGCACGACGTGCGTGCGAGCGCATTTCAGGCAGGAAAAGGAGAACCCTTCCTGCTGGGGGTCAAAGGGTCGCAGGTTCAAATCCTGTCGTCCCGACTGGAGTTCGCTCCAAAGTCGCAGGTCAGAGGCCGTTTTCTCGTTCACGAGGAAGCGGCCTTCGGCGTGCTCCGGGACCTGCCTCTCACATTCGTCTCACGGTTTCGTGGTTCGACGCCGTGGCCGGAGGCTGATCGGCGTCGTGGGCTGGTGGCTTTATGCGCCCGTCCTGCATATATGTCCGATCTGTCGATCACTGCAGGGGTTCAATGGTTGTTCGCCGGGATCGCAGATTTTGGCTGGTGGGTTTGCATTTGACGCTTTTGCCATCGATCAAGTGCGCGCCGACAGATCCTGCGGCTGCTCAAACACCGGATGAGTCGGGCGGTGATGAGGCTGTGGGTGTCGATTGATCACCCTCCCAGCTCAGGCTGCATGTTGATACTTGTGGAGGGTGCCGCCGAGTCGGTCTCGTCGGTGGATCTCCAGGTGTCTGATCTGCCCCGCTTCGGTGATGGGTTCGGGTGGTGGATGGGGGCGGGGCGGTTTGGCCCAGGGCCCGGTGCGGTTGGTGCCCGTTGTAGAAGGACTCGAACTTGCGCAGGGTGTGGAGCAGGTGGCGCTGGTCCCGGATGAGGGCGCTGTCCAGCAGTTCGCGCCGGCAGGTCTGTATCCAGCGCTCCATGATGGAGTTCATGCGCGGCATCCGGGCTGAGCTGCTCTGGCTTTCATGGAGTCCCTGATGTCTGGGTTTGTTGCGATCCAGGCGTAGGGAGAACCACGAGCAGTGCCGGCACCACGTATGTACCCGGATGGGCTCCGTGAGCGTGCCGTGTGCGGGTCCGGCCGACCGGCCGGCCTGTCGCTCACGTGGCCCGTGACCTCGGCATCCACAACGATGCTCTGCGGCCCTGGGCCCGCCAGGCCGAGGCCGAGGCCGACGCCGGAGGGCGGGACGACCGCCTCACCGCCGGCTCCGCGACGAGGAGCTGATCCCGCTGGTCACAGCGGCGTGGGAGGACTCCGGCCGCACCTACGGCGCCCGCTGCGTCACCCGCGCCCTGGTCCGGGCCGGCCACCAGGTCGCGCGGTGCGCCGTCGAGCGGCTGGTGCGCGAGATTGGCATCGAGGGCGTCGGCCGCGGACAGCGCCGCCGCACCACCGTCCCCGAGCCGGCGGCCCCGCGCCCGCCGGACCTGGTCAACCGGCGGTTCGCCGCCGAGCGCCCGCACCAGCTGTGGCTGGCCGACCTGACCTACATCCGGACCTGGTCGGGCTGGGTCTACGTTGCGTTCGCCCTGGACGCGTACTCGCGCCGGATCGTGGGCTGGCAGATTGCCACCCACATGCGCGCCGACCCGCCGCTGGACGCGCTGGAGATGGCGCTGTGGCGGCAGAAGATCGTGCTCTTCCTGATCATCGTGGCGATCATGCTCGGCTGGTCGGCGTCGTCGCCAAGGGCCTGCTCTACCTGCTGTTCATCGGCATCGTCGGGCTGGCCGTCGCACTGGTCCTCTCCGCCGTCCGGTTCCGGCACGGAGGCCGGTCCGCGCACCGCTGAGCGACCGGGGCAACCGCCGCCGAGGGCCTTCGGTTCGCCCGCAGCCGCGGATCGCCGTCAGTACTCGGAGCCGCTTCGCAGGTAGGTGCCCACGACCTGGAGCCACGCCCCGGCACTGAAGCACGCCTCGATCCGGTGCGGCGTGTCCTCGAAGACCCGCAGGACGCGCAGCGCGCCACTCGGATGCAGGTCGTACTCGAAGGTGACGCCGTCGTCCGTGCCGTCCTCGTACTGCAGGTCCAGCGGCCCCTTCGACGGCTCCGCCGGCGCCCGGGCGTCGGCCGAAAGTTTCACGTAGACGGACATCTCTCCGTCCTGCCTTCCTGTCTGCCCGAGGAGCCCGCGCACGAGGCCGTCCCTCAGGACGCTTCGGCCGGTGGCTCGGGACCGATGCCGGTGGCGATGAGGATCTGCCGTGCCGAGTCGGTTCCGCCGGCCTCGACCGCGCGGGCCATCGCGGCCAGGGCCGCCTCCTGGCTCGCCTGCGGGGGGACGACGAGCAGACTGAAGTGATCGCGGTCGCCCCGCGTGATGATCACGGTGTCGTCGCCGACCGGGTACCGGTCGATGTGCACCGACCGGCCGTCGACGACCAGGCGGGCCGGGACGTCGTCCCAGGCTTCCGTGTCCAGGCCGACGCTCGCGACGGGGCCGAGGTGTTCGGTCAACGCGCGGACCAGGCCGGGAAGTTCGGCGCTGATGTCCCGTGAATGTGGCCACCACGCGCCGTCGAGCGCACCTTCGCGTGACCGGGTGGTCTCCAGGCGCAACAGGACCGTCCCCGGCTTCGCGGCATGCCGGAACCGGTCCGGCAGAAGCCCGTAGTGCGAAGCACCGGTTTCGTCCGACATGGCTCGCCACCTGTCCGCAGGCGCGGGCCGAGCCCGCTGAACGAGGGCCGACCCTCAGGGCGCGGCGGCTCGGGCCGCCCCGATATCCCCACGGTACTCCACCCGCGCCGGACCGATCCGACCGCTCAGGAGCGCCGCGGCGGGGTGCGGGTGTCTCAGCGCCACTCGATCAGGAACAGGGTCGCGTCGTCACTCGTACGACCGCCCCGCTTCTCCTTCAGGGCGTGGGAGAGAGCGCGCACCCCGGCCCGCACCCCGGCCTGCGAGCGCTCGACGCGGTTGACCGTGTACCGCAGTGCGGAAGTCATGGCGAACCTCCTCACCACCGAGCGTTCGGGCCCCTCCCGCCCCCCGGCGGGTGGCCCGACACTCCCATCGCATCAACAGTGCAGGCGGTCGCCGCAGGCCCCCGCCAATGGGACTCCCGCCAGCCCTTGACACCGCGCAACTCACGTTTTACGAGTGAGGAAGAGGGGGTTGGCCCGGGAATCCGCTCGTGCGGGAGGAGGCGCCGCGATGGCTCGCTCCGTCGGTATCGATCTGGGCACCACGAACTCCGTCGTCTGTGTCCTGGAGGGCGGCGAGCCCACCGTCATCCCCAACGCGGAAGGGGCGCGCACCACCCCGTCAGTCGTGGCGTTCGCCAAGGGTGGCGACGTGCTGGTCGGCGAAGTCGCCAAACGCCAGGCCGTCACGAACGTGGACCGCACCGCCCGCTCCGTCAAACGCCACGTGGGCGACCCGCACTGGCGCTTCCCCGACACCGGCGACGTCGAGGGAAAGCGGTACACCGCGCAGGAGATCTCCGCCCGTGTACTGCAGAAGCTCAAGCGCGACGCCGAGGCATACCTCGGCGAAGACGTCACCGACGCCGTCGTCACCGTCCCCGCCTACTTCAACGACTCCCAGCGCACCGCCACCAAGGAAGCCGGGGAGATCGCCGGCCTGAAGGTGCTGCGCATCGTCAACGAGCCGACCGCCGCGGCCCTCGCGTACGGGCTGGACAAGGAGAGTGACCAGACGATCCTGGTCTTCGACCTCGGCGGCGGCACCTTCGACGTCTCCCTGCTGGAGATCGGCGAGGGCGTGGTGGAGGTGAAAGCCACCAACGGCGACACCCACCTCGGCGGCGACGACTGGGACCAGAAGATCGTCGACCACCTCGTCCAGCAGTTCAAGAACGGCTACGGCATCGACCTGTCGAAGGACAAGATGGCCGCGCAGCGGCTGCGCGAGGCCGCCGAGAAGGCCAAGATCGAGCTGTCTCGACGAGCGAGACGACGATCAACCTGCCGTACATCACGGCCTCCGCCGAGGGCCCGCTGCACCTGGAGGAGAAGCTCACCCGCGCCCAGTTCCAGCAGCTCACCGCCGACCTGCTGGAACGCTGCAAGACCCCGTTCCACCAGGCGGTGAACGACGCCGGGATCAAGGTGTCCGGCATCGACCACGTCATCCTCGTCGGCGGCTCGACCCGTATGCCGGCCGTCACCGGCCTGGTGAAGGAGCTGACCGGCAAGGACCCGCACAAGGGCGTCAATCCGGACGAGGTCGTCGCCATCGGCGCCTCCCTGCAGGCCGGTGTCCTCAAGGGCGAGGTCAAGGACGTCCTGCTGCTGGACGTCACTCCGCTGTCCCTCGGCATCGAGACCAAGGGCGGCATCATGACCAGGCTGATCGAGCGCAACACCACGATCCCCACCCGGCGCTCCGAGATCTTCACCACGGCCGAGGACAACCAGCCGTCCGTGCAGATCCAGGTCTACCAGGGCGAGCGCGAGATCGCCGCGTACAACAAGAAGCTCGGCATGTTCGAGCTGACCGGCCTGCCGCCGGCGCCGCGCGGCCTGCCGCAGATCGAGGTCACCTTCGACATCGACGCCAACGGCATCATGCACGTCGCGGCCAAGGACCTCGGCACCGGACGGGAACAGAGGATGACCGTCACCGGCGGCTCCTCCCTGCCCAAGCAGGACATCGAGCGCATGATGCGCGAGGCCGAGCAGCACGCCGAGGAGGACCGTCGCCGCAAGGAGGCCGCCGAGACCCGCAACCAGGCCGAACACCTCGTCTACTCCACCGAGAAACTCCTCCAGGACAACCCGGACAAGATCCCGTCAGACGTCACGTCCGAGGTGAACGAGGCCCTGGCGGACCTGAAGGCCAAGCTCAAGGGCGAGGACAGCCCGGCCGTCCGCACCTCGATGGAGCGCGCGGCCACCGTCGCACAGAAGATCGGCACCGCCCTCTACGCCCAGGCCGGCGGCCCGCAAGCCTCGGCCGGCACCGGCCCGACGCAGAGCGGCGATGAGGAAGAGGTCGTCGATGCGGAGATCGTCGACGACCAGACCCCGAAAGGAGAAACCGGATGAGCCGGCCCGCCGATCCGGGCCCGGGACGACCGCCCCGGGGGCGTCATCCGTGACAGCGGCCACCCTCCAGTCACGACAACCCGCCCCGCCCGTCCGGCGCCCGCCCCACCTGCTCACCGCGACGTACCCGCGCGAAAACAGACCTGACCGAGCCCTACTGGGAAGCGGGCTCGCCCCAGTCGATGCGTTCCACAGCGTGCGGCGGGAACGACACCCGGGATCCGTCCTTCTGAGTAACGTGCACCCATCCGTGCTCGTCGATACGGACAATTCCCTCGACCGACTCGCCGAGCGCAACGCCGGGGCTGACGTATCCCGCCCCATGGGCGAGATGCACTGTTCCGGGGTTCGCCTCAAGGCCTGCCATGACCTGATTGTCCAGGTTTGCGCCCGGGTCCACCATCGGAGCCCTGTCATGCCCGCCCAAGGGGCCTGGTGTCCACCTCCGTGCCCTGGTCGGCCCGGGGCCGACTATCCGTTGCGCCCGCCCTTGCCGAGGGTCGGCTTTTCCGGGGCGGACGAGGAACCGTCCCGGTGGCCCGACGAAGCGGATGTGCCGCTGTGCGCGGTCGGACGCGTCGGGCTGCTCGGTGCCGCCGCTGTCCTACACGTGGAACGGGACGGTCGTGACGACGACCTTCGGCAGGGGGCGCAGCGCTCTCCGTAGCCTGGCCGCGAGCCGGTTGTGCAGGAGACGGTGGCGCCGGTGCCGTACGACGATCTCCGGGAGGATGACGGTCAGGGTGAGGTCCGGGCGCTGGTGGTGCAGCGATTCGATGTAGTTGACCAGTGGTGCGACGATCGCGCGGTAGGGGGAGAGGAGGATCTTCAGCGGCAGGTGGTCGCCCCACTGGTTCCAGTACGCGCGGAAGCGTTGTGCCTCGTCCGCGCTGGGGCTGATGTGGAGCGCGAGGACGGGTTGCTGGAGCGAGGCGGCGTAGGCCAGCGTTCGCATGCCGGCCAGGTTCAGTGAGGCGATCGGCACGATCGACAGGGGGTGGATCTCCTCGGGAGTCTCCTCGCTCTCCGCTTCGGCCGTGGTCTCGGACGGCGCCCCGGGCGCGGCGCCCGGTGTCCGTGCGGTGGCTCGTGTCGCGCCGTCCCCCGAACTCGGAGGTGTGATGGTGCGGCTGGGGACTTCGACGGCATGGGGATGCAGGGCGATCGCCGCGCCGACCGTGTCGTAGTGGTGCCGGATTCGTGTCGTCACCAGGAGGAACAGTCCCACCGTGAGCACGGCGAACCAGGCGCCCTCGGTGAACTTCGTGATGCCGGCGGTGACGAAGACGATCGCCGAGAGCAGGGCGCCGGTGGCGTTGAAGGCCAGGCTCTTGCGCCAGTGGCGGTCGCGCAGGCGCCACCAGTGCACGACCATGCCTGTCTGTGACAGTGTGAAGGCGAGGAAGACGCCGACGGCATAGAGCGGGATCAGGGGGCCGGTCTTGCCGCCGAACGCCGTGTAGATCGCCGCCGCCGCGACGGAGAGCAGGATGATCCCGTTGCTGAAGGCCAGGCGGTCGCCCAGCCGCAGGAAGATCCGCGGTGCCTGGCTGTCGCGGGCCAGCAGGTACAGGACGCGGGGGAAGTCGTTGTAGGCGGTGTTGGCGGCGAGGAGCAGGATCGCCGCGGTGGCGGCCTGAGTGAAGACGTAGAAGAAACCCGAGCCGAAGGTGCGATGGGCGAGCTGTGAGAGCACCGTCTCGTTAGCGCGGGGCACGACGCCGTCGAGGTGGACCAGAGCGATGGTGCCCGCGAACAGTGCGACGAGCAGACCGATCATCCAGGTCAGTGTCGTGCGGGCGTTGCGCCACTCGGTCGGCTGGAAGGCGGGCACCGCGTTGGAGATCGCCTCGATGCCTGTCATCGCCGTCGAGCCGGAGGCGAAGGCACGCAGGACCAGGAGCAGGCTGATGCCTTCGGTCGCGGTCGGCTGTGGTGTCGCCGTCGGGTGGAAACCGTGGCCGGCCGCATCGGACAGACCCACGGCGACGAGTGTGAGGACCGTGAGGACGAAGGCGTACGTCGGTGCGGCGAACAGCGCACCCGCCTGCCGCACACCGCGCAGGTTGCCGGCGAGCAGCACAGCGATCACGGCGACGCCGATCGGCACGATGTCGGGTTCGAGCGAGGGGATCGCCGAGGTGACCGCCGCCATCCCGGAGGCGATCGAGACCGCGACCGTGAGGATGTAGTCGGTCACCAGTCCGGCGGCGGCCACCAGCCCGGGAACGCGGCCCAGGTTGGCGGTGGCGACGATGTACGAACCACCGCCGTGCGGATAGGCGCGGATCGTCTGACGGTAGGACACCCCGACCGCGAGCATCAGGAACACGATCGTCACGGCGACCGGCACCGAGTACCGCAACCCGGCGCCACCAGCGAGGACGAGGACGGCCAGCATCGCCTCAGGTCCGTACGCGACCGAGGAGAGCGCGTCGGCGGAGAGCACCGGCAACGCCACCAGCTTGCGCATCCGCTCATGCGCGATCGCGGTGCTCCTCAGCGGAGCCCCGAGCACCACGTGCCGGACCCTGGAACCGACCCGGCCGAGCCGGGAAGTCCGTGTGTCCTCGCTGGTCGCCTCAACCGCCGGTGGTCGTCCGCCAACCGCGGCGACCCGCACGAAACGACCGAAGCGGACCGGCACGATCTCCGAAGGAGCGGGATACCGACCGAGATCCGGATCCACCGGCAGCGCACGTCGCCATGCCTGCGGATCCCCGGCAACCCGACCCCACTCAAGCCCCACCCGGCGCAACACCCCGAGCTGCTCCGCATCGAGCGCCGACAGCAGGGCGTCGGGGCTCGACGCGCCGCCTTCCCGGGCACCGCCATCGTCCGGACTTGTACTCGACACAGCACACAGTGTTACGCATGGCGTCCCCTGCCCGGGGCAAGGCACACGCCGGGCCGCCGCATGCTCGGCACGGCGGGCGGCGTCGAGCACGTCGTGGCCTCGCCATTCCCGGATGTCACCTGCTTCGAACACCAGCGACCTCCGAGGTCTGTGGGCGTCTCCCATTCCCTATCGGGGGCGTGCGCGCTGCACTCGCCCGGTGCACCGACCGGGCGACTCGGTGCGATCACCGGCCGCGCGGCGGTGCTGGTGGAAGTGCCCCGGTCGCGGGCGGCCTGTCCAGCCCCTACGGTCGTGTTCTGGCACGGGCTCGTCGGAGTGGGAGGCCAGGATGCGGTACTACCGGTGGATACTCGAGACCCAGGACGACGACGGCCGCTGGTCCCAGCAGGACGGCGCTCCCATGCCGAACCCCCTGGAGTACGACGGGCCGCCGCAGCAGGCGGCGAATCACCTTCGGGACGTGTTCGTCCGCACCCTCTCCAGCCCAGCTCCCGGCCCCCGGGCGATCAGGGTCCGAGCCTGGGAGGGGCGACACTCGGTCGGCGAGCCTCAGGCCGAAACCGAGTGGTCACGCGAGTAGCGGGACCAGCCGCGGCCAGAGGGACCGGCGCGGCGCGCCGCATCACCGGTGCCTGGGCCGGACGTCCCTCCGTGCGGTGCGGCTCCGATCATCGACTGCGAGGCTGCCGAGGAGCAAGGCATGATCTGGGCGCGCGGCGGCGCATGCCCGGGCGATGTCCGCGCTCTGCCTGCATGATCCGTGGTGCCGACGGGTGCGGGAGCCGACGGGGGGAAGTCGGAGTCGGGCCCGGCGGCGAACGGAATGATTTCGTCCTCTGCCGATCGTTGTCACCCGTCGGCCCGTAGGTCTGCGGTCGGCACACCTGCGGCTGTCAGGAGGTCGGTGCCGGTGCGGGTGTTGGCCGGGTCGGACGCCGCCGTCATCAGCCACTCGGCGGCGGAGGCCTCGGCCTCGGGGGGAATCACCAGGAGCTCCAGGCGCAGAGGGATGAAGGAGCACACCATCACCTCGTCCGCGTCCTGCTCCTGTTCGAACCACCCGACGTGGATGACGTGGCCTGCGACCGGGACGCGTCGGGGGATGACCGGCCAGTGCGTCGGATTCACGGTGACACGGGTGATCTTCCCCCACGTGGGGTCCAGTGCTGCCGCCAGCGGGGGCAGCTCGCGCAGGAGGTCGTGCGAGCGCGGCCACCAGGCCCCGTCCAGCCGGCCCCGGGTGGCGCCCTCGGGTGTCAGGGAGATGCGGACCGGGGGTTCTGGCTCTGGTGGCCGGGCGGCGGTGGGATCGGAGGTCGCGGCCATGTCGAACACCCGCCTCGGGCTCGTTGTGGAGGGCCTGGTGCTGCCGCCACGGCACCGCAGTAATCCGCAGGCCGTGGACGGTGAGTTCTTCCACCGTACAGTCCGGCCACAGCCCTGACCTCCGGGGCGAGCAGGGGCCGGTCGGTGGGTCGCCGTCGGTCGACCTTCGTCTCCCGTGAAGGCCGGATCGGCGCGCCGACGGGAGTTGCCGGCAACGTCCGAACAACGCATGTACGCACGGGCGCAGCGTGTGCGCGCTGTCCCGCCGGGCGGGGCTGCGGCCGGTCTCACTGAGGGGCCGCCTACCGTTCTGGTATGGCGAGGTGATCGGCGGTGCCGCCGCGCCACTCGACCAGGAAGAGGCTGGCGTCATCGGTTGTGGTCCCACCTCTCTCCCGCATCAGGGTGTGGGAGAGGTCCCGTACCATCTCCTGCACCCCGCCACTGGCGGGCCCGACGCGCTCGATGACGGCGATCAGGCGTTCCTCGCCGAACTGCTCTCCTCCGGTCTGGTGTTCCTCGACGAGGCCGTCGGTGTAGAACAGCACCCGGTCGCCGCGCCGGAGCTTCCGCTCGCTGATCTGTGGTGTGTCACCGCCGAAGCCGACCGGCAGGGTTCCGGGGCTGTCCAGGGCCTGGATGACCCGGTGGTCGCGGATCAGCAGGGGGGCTGGGTGGCCGGCGTTGACCCATTGCAGGTGGCCTGTTCCGATGTCGAGTCGCATCATCTGCGCTGTGACGAAGTGGTCTGGGCCGAATTGCTGGTCGATGGCGGCGTCCATGAACGCGTACAGTTCGGCGAGCCCGACGCCGGCGCGCCTGGCATGCCGGTAGGCGCCCACGGCGACGGTCGCCAGGACGGCGGCGTTCAAGCCGTGGCCCATCGCGTCGATCATGGCCAGATGCAGGATGTCGTCGTTGAGGGCGTAGTCCAGGCTGTCGCCGGCGATGTTGTAGGCGGGCTCCAGGATCCCGGCGACTGCGACCTGCGGGGTGTTCATCGCCAGCGGGGGCAGCAGCGACCACTGGATCTCCGCCGCCACGCTCATCGGCTCGCGACGCCGCGCCTGGAAGAACTGGTCCGTGTAGCCGTTCTTGGTGACCAGCATGTCGGCGACCAGTCCGGCGAGACGGCGTAGCAACCGGCGGTCATTGTCATCGACGCTGTCGAGGGTGACGGCGAGCACCCCGACCTCGTCGCTGCCGTCGAGGAGCGGCAGGAACATTCGTATGCCGTCAGCCTGCGGGTGCTCGGCAGGGGTGGCACGGAGGAAGACCTCGCCGGCCCGGGAAGCGTCAATGGGCACCGGATCCCCAACGGCGAGGCCCCTGCCGGGGAGCGGCACGAGCATGAGTTGGCCGTAGTCCTGGAGAAGGATCGAGACGTCCCGGCCACCGATCGTGCGCACCTCTTCGGCCACCAGCGGAGCGATGAGCTGGGGCGGTACCTCGTGAGCCCGGTCCAGCATATGCCCCAGCAGCCGCTCACCGAATCCTTCCGACCGGTCCACCGCAGCCGTGCGGCTCTCCCGCGCGAATTCCGCCATGGGCACCTCGGTTTCCCCGCAGCAGTCCTCTTCCTCGGCCGGCTTCCTCGCCTTGCCTCTACGTGGATCGGCGCACGCCTCACCGGAATTTCCCTTGTCCCAGCATGGCACTGGACCTCACCCTGCGACACCTCAGCCAGGATGGATCTTGTCGCCGTGGGTACGGCGCAAGGTGTCTCTCGGATGACTTTTCGGTCGAACGTTACGCATGGGAATCTTCAAAATAATAATTTATGTGCACGGCGGGCTCGAATTCTCGCAGTGCGGAGTACACTGGAAAGTGCCGGGAGAAGTTACCGGTAGGGCGATCGCGAGGAGGCGAATATGCAGATCAGTGAGGCAGGATCCCTGATTCTGCGACTCGTGATCGCAAAAATGTCCGCCCTTTCGGCGGGAATATCATAGGGTGATGGGCGTCAGGGGGGCGCGGATTCAGATCCTGTTGTCCCGGTCGGCGTTGCGTACGCAGGCCGGAAGGCCGTCCCCGCAGAGATGCGGGGACGGCCTTTTCTGGGGGCGGCGCTGTGTGCCGGGCCATCGCTGATGCCGGGCGGTGGTGAAGTAGGTGGCGGAGGCTGGTGCAGCGGGGGCGGAGCGCCCGGCGCGGAGGGTGCGGTGCCGTAGAAGATTCGCCTGCTAGCCCTCGAGTGGGCTATTTGGATTCGGCGTCTTGAGGCGGGCGGTAACCTGCGGATTGGCGTGTTCTTGGCCGCAGCTTCCCATCTGCTGTCTGTTGGTGAGCGGTGCAGGATCGTTTGATCCGGAGTCGACAGCCGCAGCCGCGCCGTGACGAGGAACGACATGAGGGCCCCTGGAGAGAGCGGAACAAGTCTTACCATCAGAGGGTGAGGCAAATCACTTTCGAACTCCCGCTCGCGCGCTGCCTCTCACGCGCCTCTCACGGACTGGATGTCATGAGGTGGTATCAGGCGTCATGCGGGGTGGACGAGATAGGCCCTGACCTGCGAGATCCGGACTGGTGAGCACCTGTCGGACACTCTTTCGACCGCTGGGGGTCAAGGGGTCGCAGGTTCAAATCCTGTCGTCCCGACTTGCAGAACTGCAGGTCGTAGGCCGTTTCCACCGTGAGGTGGGAGCGGCCTTGACGCGTTTTCTGGGCCTTGTGAGTGCATTGTGAGGGCGGAATCTCGCCCGAGCTGATCACGTCAGGGGTGCGGTGTCTCAACTCGCCTTCCGTTGCTGGGTTCTGGTGGCGACCCTCTGGTTGTGTACTCGGGTGGTGTGATCCCCGGGTGTGCGCGGGCCGGGGATTTCGATAGGGCCGGCTGACGTGAGGGCACGGTCGATGGTGTCGACGGCGTCGCGGGCGGCCTGGGTGGTGAGGTGGCCGTAGATGTTCGCGGTGGTGGACAGGGTGGCGTGCCGGAGGGTCTTGGAGACGATGGTGAGGGGGACGCCGGCGGTGATGGAGATGGTGGCTGCGAGGTGGCGAAGGTCGTGGACGGTGGTGCGGGGAACGCCGAACTCGCGGCAGAGGTCGTGGAAGTGGTTGAGGACGTAGGCGGGGTGGAGGGGGCGTCCGTCGGGGTGGTGGAAGACGAAGCCGCCGTGGTCCGCGGGGGAGAGCGACGGGTCCGTGTCCTCGGCGCGGTGGCGCAGTGCGATGGCGACGCGTGGGGAGAGGGCGACCCAGTCCTTGCTGGAGCGGGTCTTCGGTGAGGTGAGGATCAGACGGTTGTTGTCGATCGCGGAGAGCGTGTGGCGGATGTAGAGGACGCGTTCGGGCAGGTAGACGTCGTCCCAATGCAGGGCGAGTGCCTCGCCTTTGCGGATGCCGGTGCCGATGAGGACTTCGATGAGGTCGGCGAAGGCCGGGTCGGTGGCTCGGCAACAGTTCAGGAACCGGATCGCGTCCTGCACGGTCCAGATCTGCCGTTCTGCCGCCGCGGGCCTTGGGATGACGGTGGGGCGGGCGGGGTTGTAGGGGAGTCGGCGGTGGCGGACGGCGTCGCCGAGGGCGCTGGAGAGCGTGGCGAGGCAGCGGTGGACGGTGACCTTGCCGCGTCCGGCGGCGAGTTGGGTGTGGGTGAAGGCGGCGATGTGGGAGTGGCCGAGGTCGTCGAGCCTGATCGTGCCGAGGGCGGGGACGAGGTCGTTGGTGACGTAGTCGCGGTAGCGGACGTAGGTGGTGGGCTTGAGGACGAGCTGCTTGTCCTTGAGCCAGCTCGTGAGGTAGTCGGCGAGGGTCTGGTTGGGGTCGGCGCTGTAGCCGGCGGCCTGGCCATCGATCATCCGGCGAAGTCCTGCTCGGGCTGCTTCGGCGGTGGGGTAGCCGCCGCGGCGGACGTTGTTGCGGCGGTGGTCGGGGGAGGGGAGGTCGAGGGAGAAGGTCCAGGTGCCGTGATCGGGATCGGTGGCGAGCTCGGGGCAGTGGGCTCCGAGCTGCTTGCCACCCTGGTCGCGGCAGCCGCACCGGCGGTAGACGTGCCCGGCGTGGGCTGCGGAGCGCATGGTGATCACTTCCTGCGGGTGTGCGAACAGTCATGCTTATGCTCTCCCGGCAGGCGTCAGCAGGTGGTGAACCCCCGCGCGCACGCCGTACCCACAAACGGGTGAATGGTGTTCTGACCTGGGACGATCCCTTGTCGTGGCGACAAGTGCGTTCTGTGGGATCAGGTTCCGTCGGTGTCGGCGGCGTAGACGGCGTCTGCGAAGCCGTCGAGTGCCTTCGCGCACTCGGCGAGCGCCTGGACGGTGGCCTCGCGCCCGGATGCGCGGAGGCGGTCGCGGGCGGCGACCTTGTCGAACCAGCCGCGCAGCTTGGTCAGATCCTCGTCGTTCTCCTCCAGCTCGCCGTACGTGAAGTGCTCCTCGGCCGTCTCCCGCTCGATCTCGGCGAGGAAGTCGCGGCAGCGCGCGACGATCTCGGTGTACTCCTCGTCCCGGGCCGTGTTGTAGGCCGCCACCAGGTCCGCCCCGCCGGCCAGGGCGTCGGCGCGCAGCAGCTGGGCGGTGCCGCCCAGCTGGCCGATCTCGGCGCGCAGCGCGCGCAGGGCGCGTTCGGCCGTCGGGTCCTCGGGCAGGGCGGCCACCGAGTTCTGGACGTAGATCGCGCCGAGGGCTTTCAGCCGGCGCCAGACGGTGGCGCGCAGCCGGCTGGGTTCGCTGGGGACGCGGTAGGCCAGAAGCAGCCAGGTCACGGTTTCACTCACCCGCTCAGTCTCTCCTGCCGTGCGGCGCCGCCGGCGCGAGGGGCATCGCGGCGGGTACCCCGTCAATGGGATTCGACGGCGTTGCTCAGAAAATCTAACGACTGTTACATTCAGCGGCGAACGGCAAAAGCCGGCCTGCTCCACCGGGGAGCGCCGTGAGCCGGTCAGGAACTGGTGAATCATGCGGGTGATCAGCGACAACGTGCTCGGCAGCAGCAGCGGCGAGCCCCTCGCCGTGGAGGTCGCCGCGTGAACGCAACCACCAGCCACCCGGCATCCGGCCGGACCGGTGCCCCACGGATGCGGCCGTGGCGCTTCGTGACGGCGTTCGGCACGGTCAGCCTGCTGATGGACTTCGTCTACGAGGGCGCCCGCTCGGTCACCGGGCCGCTGTTGGCCTCGCTGGGCGCCTCCGCCCTGGTGGTCGGCGTCGTCACCGGTGTCGGTGAGGCGGCCGCCCTCGTCCTGCGCCTGGGCTCCGGGCCGCTGGCCGACCGTACCCGCCGCTTCTGGGCCTGGACGATCGCCGGGTACGCGCTGACCGTGGTCACCGTCCCGTTCCTCGGTCTGGCCGGCACCCTGGGAGTGGCGAGTGCGCTGGTGATCGCCGAACGCGTCGGCAAGGCCGTGCGCTCGCCGGCGAAGGACACCCTGCTCTCCCACGCGACCGCCGCCACCGGGCGCGGCCGGGGCTTTGCCGTGCACGAGGCGATGGACCAGATCGGCGCGCTGATCGGCCCGCTCACCGTCGCCGGCGTCCTCGCGGTCACCGGCGGCGACTACGCCCCCGCCCTCGGCGTGCTGGCCGCGCCCGGCGTCGTCGCCCTGGCCCTGCTGGTCTGGCTGCGCCTTCGCGTCCCGGAGCCAGCCGCGTACGAGAGCCCCGACACACCCGAGCCGACTGCCGTATCCGGTGCCCGGTCCGGGGCGGCGGGCGCCCAGCCCTTGCCGAGCGCCTTCTGGCTGTACGCCGGTTTCAGCGCCGCCACCCTGGCCGGCTTCGCCACGTTCGGCGTGCTCTCCTACCACGTGGTCGAACGCCATCTGCTGTCCACCGCCGCCGTGCCGGTGCTGTACGCCGCCGCCATGGCCGCCGACGCGGTCGCCGCCCTGGCCACCGGCTGGGCCTACGACCGGTACGGCGCCCGGACCCTGGCGGTGTTGCCGCTGCTGGCCGCCGCCGTCCCGGCGCTGGCCTTCACCGACACGCTCGCCGCGGTCGTGGCCGGCGCGTTGCTGTGGGGCGCCGCGATGGGCGTCCAGGAATCGACCCTGCGCGCCACCGTTGCCGACCTCGTCCCGCCCGGGCGCCGGGCCACCGCCTACGGCCTGTTCGCCGCCGTGGTGGGAGGCGCGACTCTGGTCGGCGGCGTACTCGCCGGAGCCCTCTACGCGTACTCGATCCCCGTGCTGATCACCGTCTCCGTCGCGATCCAGGCCGCAGCCCTCCTCCTGCTCGCGCTCACGCGTCCGGGCCGTGGCGGACCCTTCACGTCGGACGGTGTGGCCGCATGACGACCGCCGTGGACGGGCAGAGTCCCGTCGGCGGCGGTGGAGGCTGGTCGTGCCGCGTGGGACGGAGGGGGAGCGTGGGCAGCGAGCGACGGGATCACGGCGCGCTGGAGGCCGAGGTGATGGGCGTCCTGTGGGCCGGGGAGCATCCGATGACGGCCGCACAGGTCCATGAGGCGCTCGGCGATCCGGGGTTGGTGTACAAGACGGTGCTCACCGTGCTGGGCCGACTGTACGGCAAGGGTCTGCTCGACCGGGAGCGATCCGGCCGGGCGCACGCCTACGAGCCGCGTCGGGGGCCGGCGGACGAGGTCGCCTCCCGGATGAACCAGGCGCTGGCTCGTGGCGTCGACCGCATGGCGGTCCTTCAGCACTTCGTCGCCGGGCTGGACCCGGAGGACGAGCGGGCACTGCGAGACCTGCTCGACGCCGGCGAGTAGGACTGCGATGCGGGGAGCCGCCCGTGTACTTCACCGTTCACCTGCTGCTGCTCGCTCCTGTCGCGTTGGCGGTGGTGGGGTCGGCGGTCTCTCGCCACCTCGCTCCGGCGGCTGAGGTCCGGGTGCTCACCTGTCTCGCCGCGACGGCCGGGGCGGCCACTCTGTGGGGGCTGTCCGTCCTGGCCTTCGCGGGGCTGATGAACGTCCCGCAGGTGCGGTCGCGCCTGGACGGAGATCCGCGGGTGCTGGCGGCGGCCGATCCGGTTCCGGGGGGCCTCGGCGTGCTGGCCGCGGTCGTGCTCGGCGTCGTCGCGGTGCGCCTGTCGTTCGCGTGGCGGCGGCATGCGACCGCGAGGCGGGCCCTGGGGGTGGTGCGCGGGGCTCCGGCTGCGGGTGACCTGATCGTGGTGACCGACGACCGCGCGGATGCCTATGCCCTGCCCGGCAGGCCGGGGCGGATCGTGGTGACCACCGGGATGCTGCGCACGCTGTCCGCCGAGGAGCGTGCCGTCCTGCTCGCCCATGAACGAGCGCATCTGACGCATCGGCACCATCGGTACGCCGCCGTGGCGCAGATCGCGGTCGTGATCAATCCCCTGCTCGCCCGGCTCAGGGACGAGGTCGCGTTCGGCATCGAGCGCTGGGCGGACGAGGTCGCCGCGGAGCGGGTCGGCTCACGTCGGCTCGCCATGCGTTCGCTGGCCCGGGCGGCCCTCGCCACCGCCGACCTGCCCGCGCCGCCCCCGGCCCTGACCTACCTGCGCCACCGGGTCACTGCGCGGGTGGCCGCGCTGAACGGGGAGCGTCCGGCGAGCCGCTGGTGCCGGGCGTGGCCGGCCGCCGGGGCGGTGCTCGTGACCTTCGTGGCCTTGGCGGATGTGGGTGTGGCGCTCGTCCGTTGCGTCAACGCCCTTGTGCCATAAGGCGGGTAACCGGCGAGTTGCCGCCGCGTGAGTTTTGGTCGCACATCTTGTGCGATGTCATGTCCGCCTTCACACTTCCGAGTTGCGAACACGCGCACACTTCTGCGTGAACGTCCTTCACCCCCTTACCTGTCGGGCGATTCCCGGCTGTCGAAAGGATGTTCAGTGTCACGCTCGCTCCTGCGAACCGCGCGAAGAGGACGGACCGCCGCGCTGGCGGCCCTCTTCGCCGCGCTGCCCGGCCTCTGGCTAGGGACTTCCCCGGTGCATGCGGCCCCGGCGGCCCCGCCCGCCGGGCAGTCCGCCGACTCCGGTGCCGCCGTCCACCACGACACCTCGGCTCCGCTGCGGGACCTGGCGGCGGCCGCCACCATCGCGCCCGGCCCGAAGCACAAGGGCAAGGACCACGAGGAGCGGCTGCCGCACCCGCCGGCCTCGCACGTCCCCGACCCGGTGGTGCAGCGCACGCCCGGCGGGCCGTCCGTCCCGTCCACCGGCGCGAGCTTCGACGGGATCGGCTCGGCGAACTACTCCGTGACGGGCGTGCCGCCGGACCCGAACGCCGCCGTCGGCTCCACCCAGATCGTGGAGACGGTGAACACCGCCTACGCCGTGTACTCCAAGACGGGCGCCACGATCCTCGCCCCGACCAACACCAGCACCCTGTGGTCCGGCTTCGGCGGCTACTGCCAGTCCACCAACGACGGTGACGCGGTGGTGCGTTGGGACACGCTGGCGAGCCGCTGGGTGGTCACCCAGTTCGCGAACGTCTCGTCCTCCTCCGGCCCGTACTTCGAGTGCATGGCCGTCTCCACGAGCGCGGACGCGACCGGGACGTACAACCGGTACGCGTACCAGTTCGCCAACTTCCCGGACTATCCGAAGCTCTCGGTGTGGCCGGACGGCTACTACGTCACCTACAACATGTTCACCCCGGCGGGCTCCTTCCTGAACGCCCAGGCCTGCGCGATGGACCGCGCGAGCATGCTTACCGGCGCCGCCGCCACCCAGCAGTGCTACACCACCTCGTCCTCCTACGGCGGGCTGCTCGCCTCCGACCTGGACGGTGCGACGGCGCCGCCGGCCGGTGAGCCCGCGACGCTGGTGGGCTTGGGAACCACGGCGACCTCGCTGGCGTACTGGAAATTCCACGTCGACTGGGCGACCCCGGCTAACTCCACTTTCACGGGGCCGACTTCGCTCACCGTCGCCGCCTACACCACCGCCTGCGGCACCTCTGGCACCTGTATCCCGCAGGGCGGCACCACCCAGCAGCTGGACTCGCTCTCCGACCGGGTGATGTTCCGCCTGGCGTACCGCAACTACGGCGACCACGAGTCGATGGTCGTCAACCACTCCGTCACCGCCGGGAGTTCAGTGGGCTCTCGGTGGTACGAGCTGCGCATGTCGGGCGGCAACCCGACCGTCTACCAGCAGGGCACCTACGCGCCGGACTCCACCTACCGCTGGATGGGCTCGATCGCCCAGGACAAGGCCGGCAACACCGCCCTCGGCTACTCCCAGTCCTCCTCCGCCACCCACCCCTCCATCCGCTACACCGGACGGCTCGCGGGCGACGCGCCGGGCACCATGACGCAGGGCGAGGTCACGGCCATCACCGGGGCCGGCTCGCAGACCTCCTACTCGCGCTGGGGCGACTACACCTCGATGGCCGTCGACCCCGTCGACGACTGCACCTTCTGGTACACCGACGAGTACGAGCCGGCGACCGGCAGCTTCAACTGGGCGACCCGCATCTCCTCCTTCACCCTGCCCGGCTGCGGCACCGCGGCGAACGACTTCTCGATGTCGCTCGACCCGGCCTCGGGCAGCGTTGCCGCGGGCTCCTCAGCCACCAGCACGGTCTCCACCGGGACCACCTCGGGCAGTGCCCAGACCGTCAACCTGAGTGCCTCGGGCCTGCCGGCCGGGGCGAGCGCGAGCTTCAACCCGGCCTCCGTCACCTCCGGCGGCTCGGCCACGATGACCGTCACCACCTCCTCCTCCACCCCGTCCGGGACGTACAACATCACCGTCACCGGCACCGGCACCTCCGTCACCCACAGCGCCGCGTACGCCCTCACGGTCACCGGCGGCCCGACCGGCGGCGTCACCAACGGCGGGTTCGAGATCGGCAGCCTGTCCGGCTGGACGGCAGGCGGCCCGGCCGCCGGCGTGACCACCAGCGGCCCGCACAGCGGCAGTTACGCCGCCCTGCTCGGCTCGACCTCGCCGACCAACGGTGACTCGTCCGTCACGCAGACCTTCACCGCGCCGTCCGGCACCAGCACGCTGTCCTTCTGGTACAACGTGACCTGCCCGGACACCGTCACCTACGACTGGGCGACGGCCACCCTGAAGGACAACACCACCGGGACGACCACCACGCTGCTCGCCAAGACGTGCGTTTCGTCTTCGGGTTGGGTGCAGAAGACCGCCGCCGTCACTGCCGGACACTCCTACACCCTCACCCTCGTCAACCACGACGACAACTGGACCGGTGACGCCACCTCCACCAAGTACGACGACGTCACGCTCTCCTGACCGGCCCACACCGCTTCACCCGCGAGATCCGCACCACCAGCGCACGTCCCCCACCGGCCGGGCCCGGCACGCCCGCCCGGCCCGCGACTCAGGAGCACTGGATGAAACGGCTCTTCCTCCACACCTGGCGGCGCGCCTTCGCCGCCGCAGCGTCGGTGGCACTGCTCACGGCCGGCGCCGTGGGCACCGCCGGCGCCGCGACCACGCTGACCAACGGCGACTTCGAGACCGGCAGCCTGTCCGGCTGGACGGCGAGCGGCCCGGCCACCAGCGTGACCACCAACGGTGCGCACAGCGGCAGTTACGCCGCCATGCTCGGCAGCACCTCGCCCACCAACGGCACCTCCTCGATCAGCCAGTCCTTCACCGCACCGAGCGGCAGCAGCACGCTGTCCTTCTGGTACGACGTGACCTGCCCGGACACCGTGACCTACGACTGGGCCACGGCGACGCTCCAGGACACGACGACCGGCACCACCGCGACCGTACTCCCCAAGACCTGCACCAGCGACGCCGGTTGGCAGCAGATCAGCGCCGCCCTGACAGCCGGGCACGGGTACACGCTGACGCTCTCCAGCAAGGACGACAACTACGCGGGCGACGCCACGTACACGCTCTACGACGACGTGACCGTCACGACCGCGCAGCCCGGGCCGAGCCTGCTGCAGGTCAGTACCGACCCGTTCACCAACAGCAGCAGCCAGCATGCCACCGAGCTGGAGCCGGACACCTTCGCCTACGGCAGCACCATCGTCTCCTCCTCCCAGGTGGGGAGGTTCACCGACGGCGGCTCCTCGGACATCAGCTGGAACACCTCCACCGACGGCGGCAGCACCTGGCAGCACGGCATGCTCCCCGGCATCACCACCTACCAGGGCGGCGGCAGCTGGGCCCGGGTCTCCGACCCGTCGGTGGCGTACGACGCGAGGCACGGTACCTGGATGGTCACCGGCCTGGTCATCGACGCGAACGCCAATGGCGCCGGTGTGAGCGTCAGCCGCTCCGCCGACGGGCTGACCTGGCAGAACCCGGTGATGGCCGTCGGCAACGACGGTCAGGGCTACGACAAGGAATGGATCGTCTGCGACAACTCCACGACCAGCCCCTACTACGGCAACTGCTACATCGAGGTCGACATCACCTCCTCCGGCAACGCGGTGATCATGTCGACCTCGCGGGACGGCGGTGCGACCTGGTCCACGCCCGCGAGCCCCGGCGGGTCGAACACCGGGCTCGGCGGGCAGCCGCTGGTGCAGCCGAACGGCACCGTGGTCGTGCCGTTCTCCACCAACGGCAGCTCGATCCGGTCCTTCACCTCCACCAACGGCGGTGCCTCGTGGGGCTCCACCGTGCTGGTCGCCAACGTCTCCTCGCACGGTGTGGCGGGCAACCTGCGCGACGGCGAGGGCCTGCCCTCGGCCGAGATCGATGCGAGCGGGAAGGTCTACGTCGCCTGGCAGGACTGCCGTTTCCGCTCCGGCTGCCCGGCCAACGACATCGTGTACGCCACCTCGACCGACGGCACCACCTGGTCCGCCGTCACCCGGGTTCCGATCGACGCCACCACCAGTACCGTCGACCACTTCATCCCGGGCTTCGGCGTCGACCACGCCACCTCCGGCGCGACGGCCAAGATCGGGCTGTACTACTACTTCTACCCGAACGCCAACTGCACGGCCAGCAGCTGCCAGTTGGAGGTCGGCTACGTCTCCTCCGCCAACGGCGGCACCAGCTGGAGCGCCCCGCAGGCGGTTGCCGGGCCGATGGCGCTCTCCCAGATCGCCTCGACGACCCAGGGCAGCATGGTCGGCGACTACCTCTCCACCTCGGTGGTGAACGGCAAAGCGGTCGCGATCTTCGCCGTCGGCAAGGCGCCCACAGGCGGGCAGGCCTTCGACGAGGCGATGTATGCCGTCCAGGGCGGCCTGCCGGTGACCGGCGGCGCAGTGCGGGCGGTGACCGGCCCGGTGCTGTCCGCCGCGGGTGACCACGCCTTGAGCCTCCGGCCGCCCGTGCGGAACTGACCGACGGCGGCCGGCCCACCATGGGGGTGGGCTGGCCGCCGTGTCAGTGCGCGGGGCGGGTGGGAGCGCCGGGGGCGCCGTGGTCCAGGTCGGTCGGGTTCTCGACGTCGACGGACTGCGTCGGTGCGGGCGACGGGGTGGTGGCGGCTGCGGGCGGGGGCGTGGCTGCGTGGGTCGCGGGCGGGGGCGTGTCGACCGGGCTGGTTCGTGGCGGAGCGGGGGTGGCTGCGCCAGGGGCCGCCGGGACGGTCGGTGAAACGGTCGCTGTGCTGGTGCCCGGGGCCGCCGGAGTGGTCGTCGGGCCCGCCGTCGAAGGTGGTGCCGTGACGGCGGTGGTGGCCGGGGGCGGGCTGGAGGGCTGGTTGCTGTCGCCCTTGTCCGCATCGCAGGCCGAGGCGGTGCCGAGCGCGATGAGGATGAGGACGGCGATCCCCACGGCTCTGGGTCGGTGCATGAGGTGAGGTCTCCCGGTTCTGGCGGACGATGCGGTCATGGGACGACAGCGGCGCCCGTCCGGTTCCGCAGGTGTGCGCGCGGCCCACCAGCCGACGATGGCTGGTGGGCCGCACGTGGGACATACCGTCAGCCGGTGATCTTCCACAGGCCGCGGCCGTGGGTGGCGGCCATCAGGTAGCTGCCGTCGGGGGAGACGGTCAGGTCGGAGACGGAGGCGTTCGGCAGGCCGGTGCCGAGGCGGCGCCAGCAGCCGGAGCCGTCGGCCACGAACACGCCGACGTCGCCGCCGACGACGACCTGGCCCTTCCAGAGCTTCACCACGCTGAACGGTGCGTCCGGCAGGTTGCCGCTGATGTCCGTCCAGTGTGCGCCGCCGTCGCGGGACTCGAAGACGTGGCCCACGCCGGCGCCGTCGATCCAGTGGCGGCTGTACGAACCGTAGACCGCGTAGACGTGGCCGGCGTCGGCCGGGTCGACGGTCAGGCCGGTGACGAAGCGGTTCGGCAGCTCGGGGGCGCTGATCCGGTGCCAGGTGCCGCCGTAGTTGGTGTCGATGCCGGAGGTGAACGGCGTGGCCGCGCCGGGGTTGCAGCCGTTGCCGGTGCCGCACCAGCCGACGTAGGTGGTCGAACCGGAGACGGCGACGGCGGTGGAGGCGTTGCCCGCGCCGAGGTCGCGGACGGGCTTCCAGTCGCAGACCTGCTGCCAGCAGGTGGTGTCCCAGCCCTTGCCCTGGTTGTCCCAGACGTAGCGGCCACCGGCGACCCAGTGGTCGGCGTTGCCGGGGTCGGCGGAGAACGGCGCGTTGAAGCGGCCGTCGGTCTCGCACGGGCTGGTCTTGTTCTGCTTGCAGTTGGGCGTCACGTAGTACCAGCTGTGGCCGCCGTCATCGGACTTGGCCATCGCGAGGTTGGTGTACTCGGCGACCACCCGGTTGCCGTTCTTCGGGTCGACGACGACGTCGAAGCCGTCGCCGCCCTTGGGCTCGGCCATGTGGTCGCTGCCCGGGGTGAGGACGGAGTAGCCGTTGTCCTGCAGGCCGCCCCAGGCGATGTCGCCCTTGCCGTCGGGGGAGGCGCCGAGGCCGCCGTAGAAGTACTGCAGGGTGCGCAGGGTGGCGTTGCGGTCAGTCCACTGGACGACCTTGCGCAGGGCGGCCGGGCGGGACCAGACGCCGCCGTCGTTGCCGAAGTACGCGGTGCCGTCGGGGGCGACGACGGCCGCGTGCTGGTCTGGGTGGGTGGTGTTCGGGCAGGTGTTCTTGGCCGGGTCGTCGTCGTAGCAGGGCAGGTCGTAGTTCCAGTACGGCCCGATGGTGTCCCAGCTCTTGCCGCCGTCGGAGGTCTCGTAGATGTCCTCCAGGCCGAGGTAGACGTGGTTCGGGTCGGCCGGGTCGACGGTGACGTACTGGTCGTACCAGGCCTGCGCGCCCGGGGTGCCGGCGCGGCCGCCGGAGGCCTTGAGCTTGGCGGCGTCGGCGAGCTTGGTCCAGGAGCCGTTGATGTCACCGGAGTCGGCAGAGAAGACGCCGCCCAGGCTGACGTTGGTCGGGTCCTCCACGACGGCGTAGAGCTTGCTGCCGTCCGGGGTCCAGTCGAAGGTGGTGCGGCCGAAACGGCTCGCGTCGAGGTCGCCGCCGGGGGTGGCCTTGGTCCAGGTCGCGCCCGCGTCGTTGGAGACGTAGAAGCCGTTGTACTGCAGGTCGTCGGCCTTGGTGCCGCCGCGCCAGCCGAGGGCGGCGACGACCGTCTGGCCGTGGCTGCCGGGCCGCACGCGCACGTCGGTGACGAAGGAGGTGCGGTACGGCGAGCCGGTCGGGTTGGGGTCCGGCTTGAGCACCGTCTGCCAGGGGCTGCGGATCTGCTTCGACGGGTGCTTCAGCAGGCCCTGATTGGTGGCGACGTAGACCTGGTTGTTCTCGGCGAAGGAGATCCGGAACACCATGCTGTTGGCGACCCGGTTGCCGACCAGCTGGAAGGTCTGTCCGTGGTCCGTGGAACGGTAGATGCCGCCGCCCGCGATGCCGTCGGCGTTACTGTTCGCCTCGCCGGTGCCGACCCACAGCGAGTGGTCGGCCGGGTTGACCGCGACCGCGCCGATGGAGAGCGTGTCCTGCTGGTCGAAGACCGGGCTCCAGTGGGCGCCCTGGTCGGTCGAACGCCAGACACCGCCCCCGGCGGCACCGGCGTACAGGTACTGCCCGTCCACGGCCAGCGAGGTGATCCGGCCGGAGGCGACCCCGTGGCCGGCCATGTGCGGGCCTAGCTCGTACGAGTGGTCCGCGGTGTTGTACGGCGCGCTGGAGAACTCGCTCCAGCGGCCGGCGCTGGTGGGCATGCCGTTGGCGCTCTGGCGGCCGGCGGCGAGGGCCTCCGAACTGACCGTCGTACCGGGGGCGGTGCGGACGGCGCTGTACGCGGCATCGGCGGCCAGGATGTCGGCGCTCTCACTGCCCCCTTCGCCGCCGTCCTCGTCGCCGAACGCCTCGGGGCCGAACGGCGGCAGGGCGGAGCCGTCGGTGATGACGGCGCCGGGGGTGGGGTCGGCCGGGGCGGCGTGGCCGGGTATCGCGTTGAACAGCAGCAGAGCGGGCAGGGCCGCGCTCAGGGCTACGCGGGTTGCGCGGCGCCTGGCTGAACTCATCGGGGCTCCTCACGGATGACGCGGAAGTGCGGCCCTAACCTGCCGTCTTTGATCATGTCAAGGAAGAGCTGTGCAGGAGTATTTGCAGATGCGTTAGATATCGGATGCGAACGATGCGCGAGTTTGAACCCCAGCCGGTTGAGGACCGGTTGCGACCTCGGGGTATTCCGTTGCTTTTAACCGATTTCACAGAATTGAGTTTTAATCATTCGTTACGCGAACCCCCTTCACGCAGTGCCATTGCACCAGCCAGGCTTCGCACTGATCCGCCGGGAGTGCGACCGCGCGCCCCGGCCGCCCAGGGGAGGACGCACCGTGCCGAACAGGCAACGACGACGGCTGCTGCTGAGCGCCGTCACGCTCACCGCGCTCGGCCTGACCGCCACTCAGGCCATGGCCGCACCCGTCGCACAGCCCGGAACCCAGCCGAACCCGGTGCAGCGCCTGACCGAGGCCGGCCAGAGGCACGCCCAGAAGGTCACGGGCAAGCCGGCGGGCGGCCACACCTTCTCCGCCAAGGCCGAGACCGGTGGCGACGGCGGCAGCGACGAGGCGGAGAACTCAGCCGAGGGCACCGCGCAGTACACCGAGGCCCGCACCGCCCCCGGCGTCGTCGCGCCGGGCGCGTACGGCGCGGCCTGGGCCCAGCTCCAGTCGCTGCCGCACACCGGCGGTTCCTGGGACCACGTGACGAACAAGCCGTACAACGGCGACGACCCGCGCTACCGCGACGTCAACTCCAACTCCAGCGGCGGCGCCGGCTTCGTCACGGGCCGGATCACCGGCATCGCGGCCGACTCCGACGGCTACGTCTACGCGGGCGGCGCCAACGGCGGCGTGTTCCGCTCCCGCACCGGCGGCGGCCACTGGGAGCCGATCGCCGACAAGTTGCCCACGCTGTCCACCGGTACCCTGAACCTGGACGGCGGCGGGCGGCTCTGGTACGCCACCGGTGAGTCCAACACCGGCGCGACCTCGTACGTCGGCACCGGTGTGTACGTGCTGTCCGACCCGAAGCACGGCAAGTTCCAGCCCGGGAACCGGGTCGGCGGCGCCGAGCTGGAGTCCACCACGATCCACCAGCTGCGCTTCGCCGGGGACAAGGTGTGGGCGGCAACCAACCGGGGCGTGTGGAGCCACTCCACCACCGATCTGTCCGGCCCGTGGACCATGGAGTTCGCGCCCAACCCCGATTACCTGCCCGGCGGTGCGAAGGCGAGCGACCCGAGCGCGCCGTACAAGAACATCGCCAACGACATCGCCATCGACTCCAAGGACCCGTCCAAGGTGATCCTGGCGGTCGGCTGGCGTGGCGGCGACACCTACAACGGCTTCTACAGCAAGGCGGCCGACGGCAGTTGGCAGCGGGTGGCCTCGCTGGGTGACCTGCCGACGGACGCTGCCAACGTCGGCAACGTGACCTTCGCGCGCTCGGCGGACGGCTCGCGCTACTACGCGATCGACCAGTCGCCGGACGTCATGGCGCACAACCCGGACACCGGCCTCAAGGGGATCTACGTCTCCAAGTCCGGTTCCCCGGCCGGCCCGTGGGCCCTGATCGCGGACAAGGACAAGCTCAAGGGCTCCGGCTCGGCGCTCCAGGACGCGGGCTACCAGCCGGGCATCCAGTCCTGGTACAACCAGTTCCTCCAGGTCGACCCGGCCAACCCGGACCACGTCTGGGCGGGCCTGGAAGAGGTCTTCGAGACCACCGACGGCGGCGCCAAGTGGGCCACTATCGCCCCGTACTGGAACAACCCGTTCCCGTGCTGGAGCATCGACCCCGCCAAGCAGACCGGCGACTGCTCGCCGACGACGCACTCGGACCAGCACGCCGTCGCCATCGGCAGCTACCAGGGCAAGACGAGCGTCTACGTCGGCAACGACGGCGGCATCTACACCCGCCCGGTCAACGGGCAGTTGGACGCGGGCGGTCACGCCAAGGACTGGAAGTCCCTCAACGACGGGACGATCGACACCCTGCAGTACTACTCGGTGGGCATCGGCAAGGACCTGGCGGACCGCTCCGGCCGGGGCGTGATCGTCAGCGGCGGGCTCCAGGACAACGGCGAATCGATCCTGCGCGCCCACGACAAGGTGATGGGCTCCAACTTCGGCGGCGACGGCGGAGACACCCTGGTCGACCCGGCCAACGGCTGCAACATCGCCGAGGAGTACGTCTACCTGGACATGTGGGTCACCCAGAACTGCGCGGTGAACGACGGAAGTTGGACGAAGGACCCGAGCAAGGCCACCTCCTACGAGGTCGCACCGCCCGACAAGGCCACCAGCGCCGCCCGCTTCATCGCCCCGATCACCACCGACCCCAAGGACACCAATACCTGGATCGCGGGCGGCCAGCACGTCTGGGTGCAGCACAAGGGCTACGCGATCCGCAGCGGCAGCGAGTGGACCTCCGCCTACGACCTGGGCGCCGGCCACGTCGCCACGGCCGTGGCCACCGTCAACGGCACGGTGTACGCGGGCTGGTGCGGCCCCTGCAACAACCAGGGCTTCACCCGCGGCATCGCTGTCGGCAACACCGACGGCACCGGCTGGCACCAGCTCAACCTGCCCGTCGACGGCACCCTGCCCAACCGGTACGTCTCCTCCTTCGCGGTCGACGAGAACGACGCCCAGCACGTCTTCGTCGCGTTCAGCGGCTTCTCCCGCAGCTGGACCGAGGGCCCGGGCGCCGGGATCGGCCACCTCTTCGAGACCCGTGACGGCGGTGCGAGCTGGACGGACGTCTCGGCCAACCTGCCAGACGTCCCCGCCACCTCGATCAAGCTGTTGCCGAACGGCGGCCTCGCCCTCGGTACCGACCTCGCCGCGTTCTACCGCGCGCCCGGTGCCACCGACTTCAGGGTGCTCGGCCGCAACCTGCCCACCACCTCGGTGCAGCAGCTCAAGATCGGCCCCGACGGCAAGCTCTACGCCGCCACCTTCGGCCGCGGCATCTGGTCCTTCGACCTGCGCCGCCTCGGCCACGGTCGGTACGACGAGACGGACGACTGATCCTTCTCGCTGACCCGAGTGACACCGCCGGTGTGCGGACTGGTCGAATGACCGGTCCGCACACCGGCGGTCCGTTATGGCGGCGACGTCACCGGCGGCGACGATGCCCTCCAGCGCACGGCCGTCGGGGCCGATGACGTGACAGGTCGGGTCGCAGGAGACGCCGTCCGCCAGCTGAACGCCGGCCGCGACGGCTTCGCGGATGGTGGTCAGGTCGTCGCGACCTGTCCCGACCGCAGAGCTTCCCCGCTCACTGCCCGCCGCCCTCGGCCACGGTGGTGGCCCGCGCCTGTAGCGCGTCCAGCACCTTCTCGTACGCCGGGGCGACCTCGACGTCCAAACGAACGTGACTTCGGCTTGTCAGGGTGAGGCGGGGGTGTCGAGGGTCAGGCCGGTGCCGGCTATGAAGCCGTCGAGGGTGTCGGGCCGGTACTGCAGGCGTTTGAGCCGGTTTCGCACGAGGGCTTCGAGTCGGTCGAGGGCGACCACGGCGAGGTTGGCGAGGCTGCGTTCGACGTGGGCCCAGACCCATTCGACGGGGTTGAGGTCGGGTGAATAGGCGGGGAGCAGGAACACCGTCAGCCAGGCACGCTCGGCGATCAAGTCGCGCATGGCATGGGAAATGTGGGTGTTCAGGCGGTCCCAGACCAGCACGATCGGTGCCTTGACCAGCTGGTGGACGCCGTCGATCAGTGCGATGAAGTCGCGCTCGCCCATGCTCCGGCGCTTGCCTCTGCCTGCGGGGTGGGTGCGTAGGCGGTGGCACAGTCGGGTGCGCGAGCCCGGCCGCATGGCGATTACCCCGGCCACGGATAGGCGTCCCGAGCGGCGGCCGCTGACGGTCACAACCGGCGTGCGGCCTCGTCGGCCCCAGGTGCGTCCTTTGGGCGGTCTGCGGGTGAATCCTGCCTCGTCCTCGAAGCAGATGTAGCCCCCGCAGGCCGCCCGCGCTCTTTTACCTCCGCCCAGGTCGCCTCCTTCCACGCGGTGACGGCCTGCTCGTCGCGCTCGGCCACCCGGCGCGCGGGGACCTGCGGGCTGAAGCCGAGCCGGTGCATCAGCCTCGTGGCACCCGAGACGCTGTAGGAGACGTGGAACTTCCTCCCGATCAGCGTGGCCACCCTCGCGGCGGTCCACACCTGGTCCTCCACCCAGCCGTGCGCAGCCGGACCCTGCTCCAGATACGCGGCCAGTTTCTCCAGGCAGCGCGGTGACAGACGACACCGCGACCCGCTCGGGCCGCGAGAAGCCAGAGCCTGCACACCGCCCTCACACCACAATTGGTGCCACTGGTAAGCCGACTTCGGGCTCACCCGCAGACGTCGAGCCACCTCCGGCGGCTTGACGTCCTGCTCGAACAGCTCGGCTGCCTGCATCCGCACTGACTCCCGGCGCAGCCGTCCCGCGGCGGTCAGCCCGCCCCCATCCGCATATCTCACACACCATCGGATACAGCCACCGCACCGAGCCCGTCAGGCAATTCGGGGCCATTCACCCTGACGCGCCGAAGTCAGTACCGACGAGACCGGAGCGCTCGGCTCGGTCGCCCGGGCCACTCTGGGGGAGCTGTGCCACCCTGTGTGACGGCGGACGTTCGACCGAACTCGCCGATCTCGGCGGTACAGGATCCACCGGCGGCCCCGGCTTCACGGAGCATGAGGTCCGTGCAGGTCAGCCGAGTTGATGAACAGCGCCCGGGAGGGCCGCCCGGCGGCACCCGGTAGCGCCCTGCCAACGGTGCGCGGTGCGGCGAACGATCGTTCCGTCTCGATCAAGTCCGATGGGCCTGCTGACATAGCGTCATGTGCGAGGGCGACCGCCGCCCGGTCGCCCAACCCCGTCGGCGGGTTGCGGGGAGCACCGGTCGGCTCGCCCGCTTCCTCCGTCGCTCCGGGCCCGCCCGGTGCGCTCACGCTGACGATCGGACAGACATGCACATGTTGGGGAGACTCCGCCGGACGCTGCGCCAGGCAGTGGGGGGCCTGGTTCTGGCACTGGCGGTCACGGCCGGCCTGCTGTGCCCCGCTGGAACGGCCTCGGCGTCGACCGGCGACGGCTCCGTGAGCCACGTCTGGCTGAACCTGGGCCACGCTCCCAGCCCGAACCTCCGCATCTCCTACTCGACCTTCCTGGCGAGCCTGCGCGCCGCGGTCGGCAACTCCCTGCAGGGGGTGGAGGTCGCCCAGGCCGCCTCGCAGAACGAAGGGGTCGTCCGAGTCTCACTGAGCGCCGTCGACGACCACGGGACCGAGCGGGCGGTCGACCTGTGGATCAACCCGGACAACCTCTACCTGGTGGGATACTCACCCCAGGCGACGCCCGGCGTTTCCTACATCTTCAACGACATCCATGCCAGCGCGGCCATCCCCACCGCACGGCAGAACCTGCCGTTCGGCGGGAACTACAACTCCCTGGTCGGCGCGGCTCACCGCGACCGTTCCAACACCCCCATCTCGTTCTCGAGCATCCGCCAGGCCGTCCTCGACCTGGCCAACCAGCGGTCGGCCGGCAGCAACCAGCAGACGACCGCCCGCGCCCTCCTGCTGCTCATCCAGTTCACCTCCGAAGCCGCCCGCTTCAACGACCTCGAGGGTGTCTTCCGCAACGTCCTGGCCGACTGGGGCAACTCGGGCAGCGGCATTCCCTCCTGGCTCCAGCAGATGGAGAACAACTGGGGCACCCTCTCCAACTTCTTCTGGAACGACCTCGGTTTCGGCAACAACCCCCACCCGGCGCCTCTGACCATCGGTGGCATTCGCATCAACAACGCGAGCGACGTCCGGCGTTACGTCAGGACAGTGCTGACTCCGGTGGTCGGCACCTCGTTCAACCCCGGGCACCAGGAGCTCTGACCCCGCCCCTCCGCACGCGCCGCTCGGAACACCGTCCGGGCGGCGCGTGCAGCAGGGCGAACGGACTACTGGCGAAGGACGACGGCGCCCCCTCACGCCTCCGGCGGTGTGTACCGGGCCCGCGCGGTCACGGCCAGCAGGGTGAGGGGGACCGCGGCCGCCGCGGCGGCCGTGAAGTCGCCACGGTCCGGTCGAGCAGCTCGTCCTGCGCCTGCCAGACGGTACCCATCCCGCCCCGCCCCACCTGGCGCACAAGCCGATATCGACCGCCAATCAGGTCATCATCAAAAGCCTGCGTCACAGCGCCACCATACTGAAGAGGCCGGTTGATTGCGGACAGCAAGCGCAGGCCCGCGCGGTCGGGAGCAGTTCCTTGATCCGGGCTGTACCCAAGGGAGTTGGATGCAAATCTCCTGAAAGCCGCACCCGCCCACCTTCGAGATCCCATAAGGGTGCGGTTCTTCTGAAAGGGAACGGCTGAGCTGGGAGAACGCTGATCGGGGCTGTACCCGGGGCTGTTCGTCTCTACCGTGGTGGCGAGGAGGGCGGCTGGTGGGTTCGTTGATCGAGGAGCTGGAAGCCCGCGAGGCGGCTGCCCGGGTGCGGGTGGAGGAGTTCTCGGCCGAACTCGCGTCGGTGTCCGCCAAGTTGGAGCTGGCCCGGGAGAGGCCGGAGCGTCTGCGGATCGCGCGGAAGACGGTCGCCGAGGTGCTCGCGGAGATGACGTCGGAGATGCCCGCGGTGACGATCAATGCCGGACAGCCGCCTGCGGGCGAGCGGGTGGTGTCGGCGTATGCGGGCGCTGAGCGGCAGGTCATCGGGGTGCTGACCGTGCCGAACGACCCGGTCGAAGGCTCGCTGGCTGATGAAGTCCGCAAGCTGGTTCACGTTCTTGCGTAGGGCGGTCGCGGCTTCGTTCGGTCCGAAGCCGTCGAAGGGAGCCGCTATCGGGAGCACGTGACCAGTACTAAGGAGAAGTCGTGGGTGTAGAAGGCACGCGGGCCATCGAGATCGTAGCCCTCCCGGATCCGGGCCCGAGATCGCGTCCCCACCACCTGGTCCTTGTGAGTTCGCGCCTTCGCCGAGTCGATGAGCGTCTGCAGGTCCCGGTATCCGGGCAGGCCGCCGTGGTGCCCTTGTACGACGGCGGCGAACGGACGCCCGGCGTGCGACGCGGCCAGCCACGCGCCTCCTTGTGCGGAATGCCGACCTTCCGGCCGCGGGCCTCGGTGGTGTGCAGACCGTGCTGCCAGGGACAGGATCCCTTGCCGACGTGTGCACCAATGCCAGGCACTCGGCTAGCTCGCCGGCGCCGAAGGTAGTTGCGAACTGCCCTGCCAGCACGGCGGATCCGCGCAGGTGCTCCTCCAGAGCGTGTCGCCGGCCTGATAGGTTCCGGCTGTGCGCCCACAGCGGCGTCACACTGCTACTTGAGTCCTTCATGCCGATCAGATTCCCCATGGCCGGACCACGCGGCCGTCGGCCGACAGGCAACGGACACGGTTCGGAACCCGAAGTCGACACGCGCTTCGCACCGAAGCGAATGCCCGGATCAAGTGCATTCGGGTCCTTGGAGTACCTCATGGCCGTGCGGTGGAGCACCAGTTATCGCTGGTCAGACACCCCATGTCGTTGGGTGTCAAGCGGCAATGGGTTGGTCGTGGGCGTGGTGTGACCAGGCGGTCGCCTCGTCGTAGAGGGTGCGGGTCTTGAGGCAGCCGTGGAGTATGCCGACCAGGCGGTTGCCGACCTGCCTGAGGGCCGGGTTGTAGCCGGCCTCACGGGCGCGCTGCTTGTCGTAGTAGGCGCGGGCGCCGGGCGAAGCCCTCAGGGCGGAGAACGCCTGCGTCTGCAACGCGTCGGCGAGCCGGTTGTTGCGGACGTAGCGGGCTTGGACGGTGTGGCTCTTGCCGGAGGCCCTGGTGACGGGGCTGGTGCCGGCGTAGTTCTTGCGGGCCTTGGCGGACGCGTAGCGGGTGGCGTCGTCTCCGAACTCGGCGAGCACCCGGGCACCGGTGATCTCCGCGATGCCGGGCATCGACAGGTAGATCTCAGCGTCCGGGTGCGCGAGAAAATGGGCCTTCACCTGCCCTTCCATCTCGGTGATCTGCTCGTTCAGCGTGATCAGTAGGCGCGCGTGGGCGGCGGCGGCCGCCGCGTAGGCGGCGGTGACCGGCTCGGGCAGGCCGAGCTGCGGCTCGCGCAGCGCGGCCTGGATCGCCGCCGCTTTCGCATCCCGGTTCCGGCGCCGGGCCCGGGCCAGGACCGAGATGATCTGGGGACGGGTCAGCTTCGCGGCCGTCGCGGGGGTGGGCGCCTTGATGAGCAGTTCGAGCGCGTCCGTGCTGGTCAGCGCCAGTTCGGCGTAGGCCGTGAGGGCTGCGGGGAAGTACTCGCGCAGCGTGCTCCGCAGTCGCTGGAAGGTGCGGGTGCGTTCCCAGATCAGAGTTTGGTGGGCGCGGGCGACGACCTTGACGGCTTGGGCCTGGCCGCTGTCGCCGGCGATGGGCCGCAGCTGGTCGCGGTCGATGCGGACCATGTCGGCCAGTGCGTGCGCGTCGCCCTTGTCGCTCTTGGCCCCGGACGTGGCGTACCGCTCTTTGAACCGGGCGACCTGTCGCGGGTTGATTGCGTATACCTGGTAGCCGGAGGCGATCAGGGCCTGCACCCACGAGCCGCGGTCGGTCTCGATCCCGACGACCACCCTGGCCGCGTCCAGGTTCTCGCCGCCATGGCGGGCGAGGAGTTCGTGGAGTTTCGCGATGCCCTCCACGCCCTCCGGCAGCCGCGCGGCGGCGAGCCGGCGGCCGGACTCGTCCTGGATCTCGACATCGTGATGATCTTCGGCCCAGTCATCGCCGATCAGCAGCAACATGCCCTCCCTGTCAGGTCGTTCACTTCGTCGAGCAGCCTGCGGAAGGCACGGCGCGCGGCCTAATGGATCCAGTGCTCACGCCCTCGCGGGCGGGCACGCCACCCCATCAGCGGTCTGGCCTCCCGGCCGACCAGCCGGGGCACGGTCTGACCTCAGAGCTCGAACGGCTCCGGCGGCGAGAGTGCTCACCTGCTGGCGGCTACGGCACCGAGTCTTCTACAACCCGGTAGCTCCCATTAGGCGGCGTGGCGGTCGCCCTCCCGGGCGGCCGAGGATCGCAACAGCCAGCTCTACAACCAGTTGTGCGGCCAGGCACTGGTGGCGGTCGCCCTCCCGGGCGGCCGAGGATCGTAACGAGACCCAAATGACACGCGTGCTCACTGGCGCTGGTGTGGCGGCTGCCTTTCAGGGGGACCGAGGATCGCAGCATCATCTCGATGGAGGCGTCGGCCTCCTCATGAGTGATGGCGGTCTTCCTGCGGGGCGGCTGAGGATCGCAACTGTTACGAGGGAGTCGCGGAGACCGCCAACGCCACGCGTGGCGTTGGCGGTCTGGGGCGCAACCTGTTCGACAACAACGTCGCGGGCGAGCGCATCACCGGTAGCGGGTGCCGGGACCTGCCCGCCCTGCGCGCCGAGGTCCCGGCCTCCCGCGCGTACCTGTTCGACACCCCCGCGGCCTGAGCGCCGCCGTCCGCGGCGGCGTGCTCGGCCGCTCGCCGGGTGGCCGCCACCGGGTCAACTGCCGTCCGGCGACGGCGCATCGGGGCAAGCGATGCGGTACATGCGGTAGCCGGGGCTGTCCAGTAGCCCGGCGTCCACCAGGGACTCGGCGATGTGCTCCGCCTCCTCCCGGTCGGTGCCCAGCAGCCTGCCGACCAGCTCGATCGGGAGGGTCGGCGCTCCGCTGCCGGCGAGCGAGTCCAGGGCGAGGGCGAGGCGGGGCGGCAGCTGCCGGCGGCGATCGGTCGCCGGCCCGGGCCGTGCCGGGAGTGCCAGCTGGGTGGCGCCGGGCAGGACGAAGGCCCGGCTGCGGGCCGTGACCACGGCGGCGCAGCCGGGCGAGCCGGGCAGCAAGGGGGCGACCTGCGCCGCGTCCGCGGCGTCGTCCAGGATGATCAGGATGCGCCGTCCGCCGAGCATGGACCGGTACAGGGCGGCCCGTTGCTCCGTCTCGACGGGGACGTCCTCGGGCGGGACCCCGAGGGAGCGGAGGAGTCGGGCTAGGACGTCGCCCTCGGGGAGCCGTGTGGGGTGCGACCCGCGCAGGTCGACGGACAGCCGTCCGTCGGGGAAGTGGGCGGCGACCCGGTGCGCCACCCGCGTCGCCAGCGTCGTCTTGCCGGTTCCGCCGGCTCCGGTGATCACGGCGACCGGCACCCGGTGGCGTCGGGGGTCGGTGAGCGTCCGTTCCAGCTCGACCGTCGCCCCCTCCCGGCCGGTGGGCCCTCCGCCCGCGGCCGGTGACCGGGGCGTGGCGGGCGGGCCGGAACTGGCCGCTCGCCCGTCGGTGGCCAACCCGTCGCGGACGCCGGTGAGTTCGCGCCCGGGCGGGACGCCGAGTTCCGCGGCGAGCAGCCGGCGGGTGTCGCCGTACACCTTCAGGGCCTCGGCCTGCCGCCCGCAGCTGTCGAGGGCGCGCATCAGCAGGCCCTGGAGGTGCTCGTCGAGGGGGTGCTCCCGGGCGAGCGCGGACAGCTCCGGCAGGACCCGGCCGTGCATGCCCAGGTCGAGGGCGCAATCGAAGTACTGCTCCTGGGCCTCCAACCGCAGGCGGACGAGCCTGGTCCGCTCGCGCTCGGCGTGGGGGCCGGGCACGCCGGTGAACGGCTCCCCGCCCCACAGGGCGAGGGCCTCGCCCAGGGAGCGGTGGGCCGAGGCGAGGTCGCCGTGGGCGCGGGCTTCGCGGGCGACGCCCAGCAGCCGTTCGAAGACCGTGACGTCCAGCGCGTCGTCCGGCACCCGGAGTGCGTAGCCGTCCCCGTCCGAGCGCAGGAGGGTGCTCGGCTCCCGCGGTGAACGGTCCGGCTCCAGCAGTGCGCGCAGCGCCCAGGCGTAGGTGCGTACGGAGCGCAGCGCACGGGCCGGGGCGTCCTGCCCCCAGACGCCGGCGACCAGTTCGCGCGCGGTGACGGTCCGTCCGCCGCGCAGCAGCAGCATGGCGAGCAGTGCCTGTTGCTGCGGCGGGCCCGGGCGTACCGGCTGGTCTCCCAGCCGTACGCCCGTGGCCCCCAGCAGCCGGAATCCGGGCTTCATCGCTCCCCGTCGCTAGATGTTCGGCTCACCCTTCCAGAAGACGGTGACGACGACCCACTGTCCCCTGTTGGCGCCGATGATGACCTCCAGTTGACCACCGGCCATGCCGAGCGAGTAGTGCCAGTTGCCATTCGTCTGGCACCAGGCGTCCTTGGCGTTGATGCGGACGGCGTTCCGGAGCTCGTCCTCGCTCACGTCGCGATCCTTCATCCGCTGCTCGGCGTGCTGGCTGATCCGGTCGAACGAGCCGGGAGCGTGGTCGGAGCCGCAGTCGGCGAAGGTGGGCTCGTGCCCGCCCCGGGTGGGCGGGTTCACGAGCGCGACCTGCCCGGTGGGCTGAGCCGCGAACGCCGGTACGGCCAGTGCCGGCCCGGCGACCGCCGCAACCGCGGCGGTGACGGCGCTGACGGCCATGAGGCGAAGACGCTTCGAACTGTTCACGATGACTCCACTGTCCGTTCGGTGCATGCACGGCCCATCGGCCGCCGTGATCAAGGTGACCGGCGCCGGTCCACGGGCGATCAGCGGGCGGTTAACGGGGTCCGCGGCCGACGCTAACCGGGCGCTCATCGGCGATGGATCGGGCCGTCGCAAGGTGGTGTCCGAGCCCGGCGCTCCGGTGGTCCTCCTCCGGGGACCGCCGACGGCGGCCCTACGCACTCCAGGCCGGACCGCGCTACAGGCCCGACCGCACCTGCGGCCGGACCGCGCTCCACGCCGGACCGCACGTGCGGCCGAACCGCACTCCCGGGGAGGGGGAAGACGATGAACATGGAAGAGATACACGCCTACTGCCTCGCCGACCCGGTGTTCTTCGAGGCACCGCAGCGCCTCCGGGACGGGGGCTCCCGCTGGACACCGCCGCCGGTCGGCGATGGCACCCGCCGGGAGACCGACGAGGACGTGTGGACACGGGTCTCCTTCGGCCGGCCGTTGCCCTTACAGGGGTGGAAGATTCACGTGTCGGCCGCTGTGCCCGCCGCCCAGCAGGTCCTGGACGCGGCCGCCGCCGTCTGCACCGCCCGCCGCGCCGCCTTCAAGTACCTGCGCAGCGCCCAGCTGCTGTCGGCGTTCAATTCCAAGTACTCCCACCGGGGTTCCTCGGGGAAGTTCATCACCGTCTACCCCGCGGACGACGGCGAGTTGAAGGCCCTGCTGGACGAGCTCACGGCCGCGCTGGACGGACAGCAGGGCCCCTACATCCTGTCCGACCTGCGCTGGAGCGAGCGCAGCCCGGTGTTCGTGCGCTACGGGGCCTTCGCCGCGCGGTGGGCCCCCGTCGGGGGCGACGCCCCGGTACCGGCCATCGCCCGGCCGGACGGCACGCCGGTGCACGATCCGCGCACCGCCGCGTTCACCCCGCCCGACTGGGCACCGGTGCCCGACTTCGTCCGGGAACGCATCGACCGGTTCGCCGAGATCAGCCACGTGGACCTGCCGTACGAGATCGTCCGGCCGCTGCACTTCTCCAACGGAGGCGGGGTCTACCTGGCCAAGGACCGGGCCGGCGGCGACCTGGTCGTCCTGAAGGAGGCCCGGCCGCTGGCCGGACTCGACGCGGAGGGGCTCGACGCGGTGGCCCGGCTCCAGCGGGAACACCGGATGCTCACCGCGCTGGCCGGCACCGGCCTCGTACCGCGCGTGCTGGGCTACCGGACCTACTGGGAGCACCACTTCCTGATCCAGGAGTACATCGACGGCGAGCCGCTGGCGAAGGCCGGGGTGCTGCGCCAGCCGCTGGTGCGTCCGGACGCCGATCCGGCCGCGTACGAGGAGTACACCCGCTGGGCGCTGGACGTCCTCGACAGGGTCGCCGCGGCGACGGCCGTCGTCCACCGGGCCGGGATCGTCTTCGGCGACCTCCACCCCAACAACGTCATCGTGCGCCCGGACGGCTCCGTCACCTTCATCGACCTGGAGGCCGCCCACCGGGTGGGCGAGCCGCGCACGGGCCTGCTGGGCGCACCCGGGTTCGCCGCACCCGCCCATGTCACCGGCACCGACGTCGACGCCTACGGACTGGCCGCCCTGCGGTTGGGGCAGTTCGTCCCGCTGGGAGCGCTGGCAGGCCTCGATCCGGCCAAGCCCGCCCAGCTCGCACGGTGGGCGCACGAACGCTTCCCGTTGCCCGTCGGCCACGCCCGGGACGCCGCGGCGGCCATGGCGGCCATCGCCGGGACCACCGTACCGGCAGCGGTCCGCGCGGCCGGTCCCGCCGACGCGGACGGGGAGGAGAACCGGGCACGGCTCGTCGCGGCGCTCGTCGCCTCGGCCACCCCGGAGCGGACCGACCGGCTCTTCCCCAACGCCCCCGAGGGGTCGCAGGAGGGCGGCGGCACCAGCCTGTCCCACGGAGCCGCGGGCGTCCTGTACGCCCTCCACGCGACGGGCCACGCCGTCGACCCGGCCTGGACCGACTGGCTCACGGCCGCGACCCTGCGCAACCTCGCCACCGCACCGGTCGGCCTGTTCAACGGCTCCTGTGGGGCGGCCACCGTCCTGGACCTCCTCGGACGGCGCGACGAAGCCGCGGACATCATGGGCCGGATCCTCGACCGCACCGTCGAGCCGACCGGCCTCGGCCTGCTGACCGGCCTGCCCGGCACCGGCCTGACCGTCCTCGGGTTCCACCGCCGCAGCGGTGACGGCGGCCACCTCGACCACGCCGCCCGGATCGCCGCCCGGATCGAAGCCGCCCTCGCCCGCCCGGGCGGCGCCCGCCCGGGCGCGGGCCTCACGACCGGGGCGGCCGGATCCGCCCTGTTCCTCGTCCGCCTGCACGAACGCACCGGCGAACCGGGCTACCTCGACCTGGCCGAGAAGGCGCTGCGCCTCGACCTCGTGCAGTGCGAGGACGTCGGCGGATCCCTCCAGGTCAACGACGGCTGGCGGTCCGTCATCTACCTCGGCACCGGCACCACCGGCATCGGGCTCGCCCTCTCCGCCTACCTCGAGCACCGCGCCGATCCCGGCTTCACCGATGCCCTCCGGGCGATCCGCAAGGCGGCGCACTGCGGGTTCACCGTCTTCCCCGGCCTCCTCAACGGCCGTGCCGGCCTGCTGTACTTCCTGGCGGCCGCCGGGCAGGACGGCGCGGACGACACCGCGCTCCAGGGCCACCTGCGCGAGCTGTGGCGGCACTCCGTCCCCCACGGCGAAGGCCTCGGTTTCCCCGGGGACCACCTGGTCCGGCTGTCGATGGACCTCGCCACCGGGTCGGCCGGCGTGCTCCTGGCGATGGACGCCGCCCACCGCCGCACCGACCTTCTTCTTCCCCTGCTCGGCGGAACGGCCCCGGCCTCCGCCGCCTCCTGAGCCCGCTGCGCCTCGACCGGCGCGGCGCAACCCCCACCCACCCGAAGGAGGTGACCACCATGTCCATCCTCAACCTCCAGCAGCTCCAGGGTTCCGAGGACAACGAGCCGTTCCTGGCCAGCGCCCTCAGCTGGGCGTGCCACGGCACCACCATCTGAGCGGGTGACCTGCGCACCCCTCGCCGGCGGTCCGACACCGCGGACCGCCGGCCCCCAGGAGTCCGTCGGCCTCACCAGGCCCGGCGAAATCCCCGACCAACAGAAGGAGTTGTACCCATGTCGATCCTCAGCCTCCAGCAGCTCGACGCCCACGAGGACAACGAGGTGCTGCTCGCGAGCACCGCCAGCTTCCAGTGCCACAACACCAGCTTCGTGGGCTGACGCACCGTACTCACCGGAGACGGTGAGATCGGTCACGAAGTACCACAGGCCGCGGGGTCCAGCCCCGCGGCCTGTTCTTCCCATTCCGGCCACCGGCAGGCCGACTTGGGGCACCGCACGCTCCCTCCGGAATCCCGACTTTCCGTCAGCTCCCGATCGCACACGGTCCTGATCCGGAACGGCGACTTGTTAAGGTTTCCGTCCCGGCCGTCCGCCATCGCCGGGTACGGGGGAACGAGGGAGTCGACGCCGATGACCGGCATGCCGTCCGGGCCGTGCTACACCGTGCTGGGAACGGTCGGGGTGCTGCGGGGTGAGAATCCGCTTCCCGTCGGGCCCCCCCAACAGCGCGCGCTGCTGGCCATGTTGCTGCTGCGGCGCAACACGACGGTGGGGCTCGACGAACTGATCGACGGCCTGTGGGGCGAGGAGCCGCCCCGCGCCGCGGCGGGCACGGTACGGCTCTACGTCCACCGGCTGCGCCACGCGCTCGGGCCCGAGATCGCCACCCATGGAAAGTCCTACGCCTTGCGCGTCGCACCCGGCGCCCTGGACCTCGACGCGTTCGAGGAGCAGGTGGCCCGGGCCCGCGCCCGGCTCACCACCGACGGGCCGGGCGCCGCGGCAGAACTGCTGGCACGCGCGCTGACCTGGTGGCGGGGCGTCCCCCTGGCGGGGCTGCCGGGCCCGCACGCCCGCATCCACCGCGAGCGCCTGTCCGAGCTGCGCCTGGCCGTTCTGCTGGAGCGGATCGAACTCGACCTGCAACTGGGGCACCACGCCCGGCTGATCCCCGAGCTGACCGCGCTGTGCGAGGAACACCCTGGCGACGGCCGGCTGGACCTGCTGCTCGACACCGCGCGGGCGCACAGCGGCCGGAACGGAACCGTACGGACCGTGGCCGACTCCCCGCCTTCGCGGCGAGCACCGGAGAAGGCTGACGGGCTCGCTGCGGCACTGCCACCTCCGGCGCAACTTCCCTACGTGCCAGGTGACTTCACCGGACGCGACGAGGAGATGCGGACGCTGGTGGAGGCGCTGACGCCGACCAGCGCCGAGGGCCTGATGATCGCTGCCGTCAGCGGCATGGGAGGCGTCGGAAAGACCACGCTCGCCGTCCACGCGGCCCAGCGGCTGCGCGGGCACTTTCCCGACGGACAGCTTTACGCCAACCTCCGGGGCATGCGGGAGGACCCGGCCGACCCCGCCGTGGTCCTGGCCGGCTTCCTTCGGGCGCTCGGTGTGGCGGACTCCGTGATCCCCGACGACCAGGAGGGGCGTGCGGCGCTCTATCGGACCAGGCTGGCGGGGCGCCGGATCCTGGTGGTGCTCGACGACGCCCGGAACTACCCCCAGATCGAGGCGCTGCTGCCGGGCACACCGGACTGTGCGGTGGTGGTGACCAGCCGCACCACGATCCCGGAACTGCCGGCCGCACCGCAGCTGCGGCTCGACGTGCTGCCCACCAACAAGGCGCTGGCCCTGTTCCGCCGGATCGCCGGACTCGAACGTGTCGCGGCGGAGCCGGAAGCGGCCGCGGCACTGGCCACCCGGTGCGGAGGGCTGCCGCTGGCGCTGCGGCTCGCCGGATCCCGCCTGGTGGCCCGGCCCGCGTGGTCGCTGTCCGACATGGTCCGCCTGCTCGACGGGTCCCGCTGGGCCATGGACGCGCCCGCCGGCGGCGCGGACGGGCTGGCCACCTGCTTCCGGCACAGCTACGACCTGCTCGGCGACGAGGAGGCCCGGCTGTTCCGGCTCATGGCGATACCGCGGCAGCCGACCACCGACACCGAAGGCGCGGCAGCGCTCGCCGGGCTGCCGCCGGCCGAGACCGGGCGATGTCTGGAGCGGCTGGCCGACCTCGGACTGCTCGAAACACCGGTCCCCGATACCTACCGCTTCCACGACCTGCTCCGGGAGTTCGCGGCGGCGCGGTCGGAGGAGCAGGACCGGCCCGAGGAACGGGCGGCGGCCCTCACCCGGCTGCTGGACCACTTCCTGACCCTGGCCTGCGCCGCCTACGCCCGGCACCGTCCGGGCCATCCGCTCGTCGGCCTGCTGCTGCCCGCCGCGCCGCCCGGCCCGTCGCACACCGCCCCCGACGACGGACCGCCCCGGGGCCTGCCCGAGCCCTCGACCCTGCTCGCCGTCGCCGAACAGGTGCTGGAAGCCGCGCCCGCGGCCATCGGTCCGGTCGCCAATCTGGTGCTCGCCCTCGAACCGCTCCTGGACCGCTCGTTCCGGTGGGACTGCCTGGTCTCCCCGGCCCGCAGGATCCTGGACGTCGCCGAGGAGCAGGGGCACCTGCGGGCGGCGGGACGCATCGGGCACGCGCTCGGAAGCGCCCTGACCATGGTGGGCCGCTTCGACGAGGCCGAGAAGACGCTCCACCAGGCGGAACAGGCGATGCTCATGGTCGGGGACGAGGCCGTGCGCACCGAGACGCTCACCCGGCAGGCCCTGGTGTGGCAGTGCCAGGGCGACTGGGAACGGGCCGAGGCCGGATTCCGCCGGGCGATCGCCGTCGGCGAGGACTGCGGCAACGCCTGGGGAGTCGGCAACTCGCTGCTGAACAGCGTTAGTTCGCTGCTGCGGCTGGGCCGGCTGGACGACGCGGCGACGACCTGTCGGGCCGCCCTGGAGAGCGTCCGGGCGTCGAAGGACCACTTCGGGCACGCCCACGCCCTGTACCAGCTGGGAGTGGTGACCCGGCACCTCGGGGAGTTCGAGGAGGCCGTCGCCCGGCACCGGCAGAGTGCGGAACTCGGGGCCCGCAACGGGTACCCCGCGTTCGAGGTCCTGAACGGGGTGTCGGAGACCGCCGCCCTCCTGGCCGCGAACCGGGCCTCGGACGCCGCGGAGTGCGGCGAGCGAGCCGTGGCCGTTGCCCGCCGGCTCGGTTGGCGGGCAGCGGAGGCCCGTGCGCTCCGCCTGGTGGGCACCGCGTTCGAGGCGGCAGGTGAACGGGACCTGGCGCGGCAACGGCTGACGGAGGCGGTGGAACTCCTGACCTCGATCGGCCTGCCGGAGTCCGCCCAGGCCAAGGAGATCCTGGCCGGACTGTGACGGCGCGGCCGCGCGGGCCCCGGGGGTGCGTCAGGTCCCCGCTGCCCGGGGCGCGGCGGCGGCCCGGGCGTGGGTGGCGGCGCGGATCGGTGAGGGACCGCAGGCCCGGACCATGACCCGGCCGCCGGCCCGCGCCGGCGGGCGGTCCCAGACCATACGGACCAACGAGGTCCGCCGGACAGCGAGTTCGGCCCGGGCCCAGGGCGGCAGCAGACCGATCGACGCGTTCGTCAGCCCCCGGGCGGCAGCGCGCTCGCGGCGGCTGCGGCCGAAGCCGCGCAGCAGGCGGAGAACTTCCAGCGCGGGCGGCGTGACCCCTGGCCGCGACCGGACGGGTCGGCGTCAGCAACTCCGGCCGGATCCCGGCGAGATAGGCCGCGACCTCGGCCTCCTCCAACAACCGCACACACCACGCACCCAACTGCCGCCCGCCCTCCTCCCGGCACCCACACCGCCGATACACCCTGCCTCGCTGCGCACGCTGTTCCACGAACTTCCCCTTCTCCCGGACTGGGTGGTGAATCTGAGGCAAGAGTGGCTGCTGTGTCGGGTGTGGCGGCAGAGCGCGTCGGGCGGTGCGCGAAGCACGTCAGAACCGCATGGCGAGGAGACGCTCAAGACGACACGCCGTCCGAAAGATCACTATCCGAATCCAGTGGGTGGTCGACCCTGATCCGACCGGACCGCCTCGTCTGGCCAGGGGCAATGCAGGACGGGCTGCGGCGGTCGGCAGAGGGGGCCTGCTGAAGGGTCGACAGATTACTGTCACTCGCGGTGACAAAGGCGGGTCGGGGGCCTGGGGACCATTTGGGGACCAGTTTGGGACTGCGCCTGGTGAGCGCCCATGAGCGCCCATGAGCGCCCATGAGCGCCCGTAGGCGATAGCGGGCATCTATGTACGAACTTAAAACCAGCCTGGGCATCCGACGGGTTCTGGCTCTGCCGATCGTGGATCTCCATGACGAGTTTCAACTTCCCTGGTTTTCAGTGCACTTGAGCAACAAGAAAGCCGAGGCCGTGAGGCCTCGGCTGTCGACACTAGTTGAACCCCCTGGGGGTCAAGGGGTCGCAGGTTCAAATCCTGTCGTCCCGACTGGGGTTCGCCCCGTTGTCGCAGGTCAGAGGCCGTTTCCTCCTTCGTGAGGGAGCGGCCTTTGGTGTGTTGTGGAGCCTGCCTCTCACATTCGTCTCACGGTTTCCACGGTTCATTGGTGGCGCTGCGGGCTGCGCGAGCCGTTAGCTGGCGATCATATGCGCCGCTTCGGGTTCTATGTCGGATTTATCGATCACTGCTATGGGTGCGATGGTTGCTCGCCGTGATCGAACCTTCTGGCCGGAGGCTTCGCACTTGACGTATCTGCCGTCGGTCAAGTGCGCGCCGACAGGTCCAGTTGCTGCCCGAGGGCCGGGTGGGTCGAGCGACGATGAGGCAGCCGCAGCCGCAGCCGCAGCCGCAGCCGCAGCCGCAGCCGCAGCCGCCTTCGTTGAAGATGTAGGCGACGTAGGGGGCAGGCGAGAATTCCTGACGTAGCGCCAGGAATCCATCGCCATCTCCCGCGCCGATGGAGGCGAGCTGCGCCGAGCTCCTGCGCCTCGCCTACCACGACGTCCCGGACCGGGACCGGAGGAGCGACGTCCGAGCGGTCGGACTCAAGCTGTTGACTGGCACACGGCCAGGCGCGGCGGCCGCAACGACTTCTTCCAACTGCTCGCCTCGGACCGGGCGTCCGGGCGCGAGTTGTGGACTGAGTTCCGCGGCACCCCGTACGAGTGCGTCTTCGCGCATGCTGACGGCTCGACGGACGTTCCTGGCCCGCTGAGAGTGGCATGCGAATGGCGGACTGGTAGGGCTGTCAGCCTGGGCTGCCCAGGTCGAGGGTCCAGAGCAGGCCGTTCGGGGTGGGGGCGGTGCCGACGCCGGCGTCGGTGTACTGGCAGTCGAGCATGTTCTGCTGGTGGATCGCGCCGTCCGACCAGTCCTTCAGCACGGTGTTCGGCGAGTTCGTGTCCCGGTCGAGGTTCTCGGCCCACACACTCCACTGGTAGCCGGAGGCGGTCATGCGGCCGTCGGCGTGGTTGCCGCGCGGGTCGACGTGGTCGAAGTAGCCGGCGACGGCCATGTCGTCGGAATGCCCTTGGGCGGCCGTGTGCAGGCGCTGGTTGACGCGCAGCGGCCTGCAGCCGTTCTTCGCCCGTCGGATGTTGATCAGGTCGACGAGTTGCTGTTCGAGTGTCTTCTGGGGTGTGGGCGTGGAGGGGGTCGGGGTGGGCGTGGCCTGGCGAGGAGGAGTGGTGGTGGCGGGCGGGGACTGGGGTTCGGTGACGGTTGGTGCGGGAGATGGCCTGGTGGGGGCCGGCGCCGGGGATGCGGGCGTGACCGCGACCGCGGGAGCGGGCGTGGTGTGGTCGGGGCCGGGTCGGAGGATCTGCACTCCGGCGAGGACGGTCAAGGCGGCTGCGACTCCCGTGGCTGCCTTGGCAGTCCTGACCGCCCGCCCATGGCGCGGGTGGAGCCTGCGTGTCGGGGCGGCCGAGCGTGTCGTCGCGCGCGCTGTGCGGGAGAGTGCCTGCTGCGCGGCCGTGGTGGCGAACGCGGCCAGGTGCGGTGAGGCGGCCAGGTGCGGTGCGGGGAGCAGCAGCGGGAGGCCGGCGAGCAGTCCCTCGACCGGTACCAGACTGTGCTGGTGCCCCGCGCAGTGCGGACAGTTCCGGGCGTGCCTGGCGATGCGTTTGCGCCACAGTACGGCCGGCTTCCCGTCCCAGGCCGTGGTGAGCGCCGACAGTTCGGCGCACGGCGGGTCGGCGGCGAGTACTCGCACCACCAGGCGGCCGATCTCCAGTTGTTCCTTCATCCGCTGGACCCGTACGGCGGTGTGCTGCGGTGTGAGGTTGAGGGCTGTCGCCAGTTCGGCCCGGGTGAGCTCACCGCCGGTCTCCAGCCACCAGAGGGAGAGCAGGTCGCGCTCGCGCTCGTCCAGCCAGCGGGTGGCTTCGGCGACCTCCCTGCGCTGGCCCGTCAGGCCGAGCCGCAGGATGGTCAGGTCCACGAAGTCGGCGGCTGGATCGACGACCTGCGTCAGTTCCTGCAGGCCCGGCACGGGTGCCGCCTTCCGTGCCGTCCAGCGCCGACGGACCTCGTTCATCGCCACCGCCACCAGCCAGGACCGGAAGGAGGACGGCTCGCGCAGCGTGTCCAGGGAGTTGACGACGCGGAGCATGGTTTCCTGCACCACGTCGTCCACGTCGGCATGGCCGTCCAGCGCGCGGCCGACGATGTTGTAGATCAGCGGAAGGTGGTCGGCTATCAACCGTTCCCGGGCCGCCGCGTTCCCTGCCTGCGCCGCGGCGACCGTCTTGCTGCCGCTTTCACTGTTCATCAGCGTCCGTCGTCCTCAACTGGGTGATCGTTCCTCCCGCGCCATGTGAGACCCCGGCGAGAGGGTGGGAATGACAGAAATCGAGCCGGCGGTGGGGCTCACCGTCCGCTCACTGGGGACGGGCGAAGTCCTCGGTCCACCAGGGCCCGTTGGCGCTGAGGTTCACGCCGACACCGGTCTCCGTGAAGACGCAGTCCAGGATGTTGTCGCGGTGTGCGGGACTCTTCATCCAGCCGTCCATGGCCGTGGCGGGGTCCTTCGGGCTCTCGTAGATGTTCTCGCCCCAGTTCTGCCAGCCGTACCCGGCGTTGGTTATCCGGGTGCCGGGGTCGACGCCTTCCGGGGTGTCGTGCTCGTAGTAGTTGCGGGCGGCCATGTCGTCGGAGTGCTCCTGCGCCACGGCCTGCAGCTTCGCGTTCACGGTGAGCGGCTTGCAGCCGGCCTTGGCGCGTTCGGCGTTGACCGCGTCGACGATCTGCTGGGCGAACTGGGCAGCGGTACCGGTCGCCGGTGTTCCCGCGACCGGCGCGCTGTGCGTGGCGGGACTGGTGGGCTTGGGGGCCGTCGGGACCGCCGGGGCACTGCTCGCCGGGATCGCCGGAGCACCGCTCGTCGGCCTCGCCTGCGCCTTCCGAACGGTAGGCGTAGCGCTCGGCATGCTGGTCGTCGGCGGGGGCGTCGACGGATTCGCTGTCGGGGTCGCCGTGGCACTCGCGGTCGCGGTCGCAGTGACCGCCCAGCTCGGCGTACTGGTCGGCTGGGCCGAGGAAACGAACGTGACACCGGGCCCCGGCGACAACACCCCGGCCGCGGCGGACGGCGAAGCGGCTCCACCCCCGGAGGACGCCGCGGCAGCGAGCACCCCACCCGTGACCGCGACCAGCCCCACCGCTCCGGCAACCGCCGCCTTCCCACGTGGCCGCGCAGCCCTCCGCCGACCACGCCCGCGCTCGTGCCGCGCCATCCCCGAGCGGCCACCTCCCGCAGCGTCCGGCTCGGACGCCACCGCATCGATCACCACGGTCTCGAACTCACTGCTCATGGATCCGCCTTCGCTCCTCGTCGACGCGTCGTTCACGCCGACCCCCAGGAGACCGACGAACCGGGCCTCGATAACAAAATCCGAAAAGCGGTTTTCGCACTCCAACTCCGCCCCGTCCGCCAGGCCCCTGTTTCGCCGGCAGATCCGCGATGACGCACCCGGCCAGGGCGACGAGGAGCGGACCGCGGAATGGAGGCGCACGGTCTGCCCGGTCACACCTCGTGGCAGTGGTCGGGCGGACGCCGTGGCGGTGGGTGGGGATCTCCTGGCGGGACGGTGGCTCGACGGGTGAGCTGCTGGACCGGCTGAACCGGGTCCTCGGCCCCGCAGATGGACTTCGCGGCCGTGGTTGCGCCGACACGGCCGGTCCCGGTGGCGGCCGCGTTGCGCAGCGGGACAAGACGCAGTGTCGGCGGACCAGCGCTCGCTGCCCACGGTCAGAACGACCTGCTGGTTGCGAGTCAACGCCCGGCAGCACGCTGTCGGTGCCGGCCACCGCCCGCGCCACAGCTCGCACGTGGAAGGTACCTGGTCGTCGGGCCCGGACCAGCCACGCGGTGGTCGCCGGGCGGGTGTCCGTGCCGAG